>JAQUYA010000007.1:0-10300 GCA_028692055.1 Lachnospiraceae bacterium
TCGGTTCCTGCTCCAACTTCAAAATGGTATTTTACGATGCCAAGGTCAATTTTGCTATAAAAACCTATGCCTGCTTTTGCAGATACACGGTTTCCGTTGAGCGAAAAGATAAACTTCTGCTGGTTTGTAGCTGTCGGAGCCAGTAGGGCAGCATTAATGCCGTTCTCAAACCATGCAGGCGGTGTATTTGTCACTTTCATGACGCTTTCCTTTTGTTTTGATTTGTGTGGTACACCTTGTGTTTTTCCGTAGCCAATTGAGATTACAAGACACAGCTTTTCACCCTTATCAATTTGAAATGCTGATTTGACCTTGCTGTATGTCATGGCTACCCAACAAGTGTTTAGTCCCAAAGTTTGTGCATAAAGAACGACTTTTTCACCATAATATCCGCATTTTTCTTCCAGATTATCTGTCTTATTTCCAATAATGGCAATATAGTTTTTCACGCCGGAAAACTTACCATAATGTGCCATAAATCCGTCAAAAGCATTGGGTTCATTCAGAACTAGCTGCATATGAAGTCCACTTTCTTTATTACACATATCAATAAATGATATCAAATCAGCTTTTGTGCTACCCTCGATTGCTCTATCCTCATAGGAACGGACAGAGTGTCTGTTTTTCATTGCCTGCATTAATTCCATATTTGTTCCTCCTATTATCAATCCTATTTCTTATTCCACAGCTTCGCTTCTGAAAATGTGTACGTTAATCATCAGACCCTTTCCTGTCAGGGACATTTTTCATAAATTCTTCTATATCGCAAAATAAAGTAATCATATTACGGACTTCACTTGCCGATGGGTCTAGATAGTAGTAAATACAAGTACTTTCCTTGCGAATCTTTACCATTCCAGCATCCTTTAATATCTGCATGTGATGAGATACCGCAGGCCGGGAAAGATTTGTTTTTTTGGAAATATCAATGACTCGGCTTCCGCGACATTCGCACTGCAGCAAAATATAAAGAAGATGTTGTCTTGTTTCATCTCCAATCGCAGTCAGAATTTTTTGACAGGATTGAAACTCAGCTTTTAATCGCTGAATATCTTCCATCGTATTCTCCATGAAGAAACCTCCTATCTGTTTAAACAGTTCGATTATACCATTCTTTTTTTAAGAATGTTCATTTGTAAAGAAAATCGAGATGGTTATAAAATCATTTGTGTCCCGGGGGCTATGGGTGCAGCAATTTCGGTTCCCTGCCAATCGCATTTTATGTTATACTTCACTTGAGAATGATATAACAAAGTAAAGAAACCTTAATTTACGGAGGTGGTTAAATGTGGATGATTCTAGGTGCTATTGCGATTATAGCAGGTTTATTAAATGTGATTTTGACTTTTCAGAAGAAAGATGTGAAGTGGTTCCGTTTTACTAGTTTATCGTTCACAGCATTAACTTTGTGTACTTTTTACAGTATCAATGCAACATGGGTCGCGAATGAAGACTGGAGTGCTTTAATGGATGTAACACCTACGATGTCTAAGGTATTGTGGATTTCTACCATAGCATCAATCCTTATTAATAGTGTATCTTTGTGGAAGCAGAGAAAAAGATAAAATTATATACATTATTACTTAAATAAGTACAGTGAAAAAATTGAATAAAGAGAGATGGAGAAGATATGGCATAAAAAGTAAAATGGGTGTGGAATATACCAAAAAGCTTTTTATGAAGCAAGGGGGACTATTATATGGATGGAGATAATCGAAGAAAAGAGCTATTACAGATTCTACAAAATGAAAAACAACCGGTATCTGGAACGGAGTTAGCAAAACGATTCTGTGTGACGCGTCAGGTTATCGTACAGGATATTGCCTTACTTCGTGCCAATGATAAGAACATCTTATCCACGAATAAAGGGTATGTACTGTTTGTAAGGAATATGGAAAGCGGAAAGTGCAAGAAAACGTTCAAGGTGTGTCATGAAGAAAAACAAATAACGGATGAATTATATACCATCGTGGACTTAGGCGGGGGAGTGCTCGATGTGGTGGTGGAGCACCCTATCTATGGACAGATTATGGTAGATCTGATTATAAACAGCCGTCTGGATGCAGACAGCTTCGTCGAACAGGTACGGAAAAATAAGACCAAACCATTAAATGAACTTACCGAGGGGGTACATTTCCATACGGTAACAGCTCCTAATGAAGCAGTCCTGGAGGCAATTGAACAGGCACTCCTGAAAAAAGGGTACTTGCTTATCTAAATAAAATATGTTATCTTATTACTTGCTGACAATACAGGTGTATATACACATGTGGGAACAAGCTTTACATAGGAACAGGCTGAGAGAAAGGCATGGTAAGTAAGATGACAAAAGTAAAACAAATACTCAATAAAATCTTTATAGACGGATTGAGTGGAATGGCATCCGGTCTATTTGCAACATTAATTATCGGAACGATTATTCAGCAGATTGGGAATCTGCTGCCGGGAAATCTGGGAATGTACATTGTGATGTTAGGAAAAATGGCAGCAGCCGTGACGGGTGCCGGAATTGGTATTGGAGTTGCAGTCAGATTTGGAGAATCACCACTGGTAACTGTATCTTCCGCAGTAACAGGTATGATTGGAGCTTTTGCCAGCAAGGTTATTGCAGGAACAGTTCTGGTAGACGGAGTGATGCAATTTGCAGGACCGGGGGAACCTTTGGGTGCGTTTATTGCAGTACTAGTAGGTATCCTTTTGGGACATGCGGTATCCGGCAAGACCAAAGTAGATATACTGATTACACCGTTCGTATGCATCCTTAGTGGTGGAGCGGTTGGGTTAATTCTGGGACCGCCAATTTCGACGTTTATGACAGGTCTTGGCGCAATTATAAACTGGGGAACCATGCAGGCACCATTTTTAATGGGAATCATTGTATCGGTATTAATGGGAATCATACTGACGCTGCCAATCAGCTCGGCAGCACTCGGGATTATCCTTAATCTGTCCGGTATTGCGGCAGGAGCTGCTACCGTTGGCTGCTGTGCGAATATGGTGGGCTTTGCAGTGGCAAGCTATCGTGAAAATAAGATGAACGGTCTGCTGGCACAGGGACTTGGAACGAGTATGCTTCAGATTGGAAATATCGTAAAGAAACCAATCATATGGTTGCCGGCAATTATTACCAGTGCGATTCTGGGACCGGTATCCACGATGATTTTTGACATGACCAATAATGCAACCGGCTCTGGCATGGGAACAGCGGGACTGGTAGGACAGATTACTACTTATCAGACGATGACACAGTTTCAGAGTCCTGTGATGGTACTGGTGGAAATCGCTCTGCTGCATTTTATATTTCCTGCAATTCTTGCATTTGTGATTTCGGAATTCATGAGAAAGAAAAAGTGGATTGTGGACGGTGATATGAAACTTCACGTTTAATGTAAAATTGGTACATGGGATTTGTTTTTTGGGGACGGATATAGTATGCTATAGGTATCGTTGTATGAACAAGCAGGGAGAGAAACAGATGCCAGGAGCCAAATACGATCAAATCTATCGAAGTCTTAGGGAGAAAATAGAACAGAAGGAATATGAATATCAAAGCCTTATGCCTTCAGAACACATTTTAATAGAGACCTTTACCTGTTCCAGAAATACAGTTCGCCGTGCGCTTAAGCAGCTGGCGGATGAAGGATATGTGCAGAGCATTCATGGAAAAGGAGTGCGCGTTATTTATCAGCCCTATGAGCAGGCAGAATTTCTTTTAAGTGGAATTGAAAGCTTAAAGGAAGCAGCCGCAAGAAATAAAAAGCCTTATATCACGAAGGTAATCTGCTTTGCAGAATTGAAGGTGGATGAAAAGATGCATGCAAGAACGTCCTTTCCTATTGGGACAGAGATTTACTATTTGCAGAGAGTGCGCTATATCGATGGACAGGCATTAATTATAGACCACAATTATTTTCAAAAGGAAATTGTGAAAAATCTTACTCCGGAGATTGCAGAGAGGTCGGTATATGAGTATCTGGAAGAGGTGCTGGGAGAGAATATCGTTACAACAAAACGAAAAGTAACGGTGGAACGAATGACGGAAATCGATGCCAAATATCTGGAACTGAAAGGCTACAATTGCTTGGCAGTGGTAAGCAGCATGACCTATAATGCAAATGGCATCATGTTTGAATATACACAGTCAAGACACCGGCCGGATTCTTTTGTTTTCTATGATCAGGCACAAAGAGTTCATATAAATAAAAGTTAGACATTATCGCGAAGTGGAAAAATCTACTTCGCTTTTTCTTTATAAAAAACTTGTTGACAAACTTGTTTAAACAAGATATGATAAAAACAAATTCATACATGTTTAAACAAGTTATGTGCTGAAATAGGAAGAAGTAAATGAAAACAAAAATGTAAAAAAGAAGAGAATGAGAAATGTAGGAGGTAATCATTGTGGCAAAATTCAAAGAGGAAGCAACCCAGTTATTGCAGTATATTGGTGGGAAAGAAAATATTTCAGCGGTATCCCATTGCGTAACGCGTATGAGATTTGTACTGACAGACCCGGGAAAAGCAGACATTAAAAAAATTGAAGGCTTGAAAACAGTAAAGGGAACCTTTACACAGGCGGGACAGTTTCAGGTTGTTATAGGAAATGAAGTGACTACATATTATAATGATTTCATAGATGTTGCCGGAATTGAAGGAGTAAGCAAAGACGCTGTAAAAACTGCAGCAAAGAGTAACCAGAATATGATACAAAAAGTAATGACCAACCTGGCTGAAATATTTGCACCTCTGATTCCTGCCATTATTGTAGGCGGTTTGATTTTAGGCTTTCGTAATATTATAGGTGAAATTGCATTTTTTGAGAATGGAACAAAGACATTGGTACAGGTTTCGCAGTTCTGGGCAGGCATTTACAGTTTCTTGTGGCTGATTGGAGAGGCCGTATTCCACTTCCTTCCGGTAGCGATTGTGTGGTCAATTACTAAGAAAATGGGAACCACGCAATCTCTTGGTATCGTATTGGGTATTACCCTGGTATCTCCTCAGCTTTTAAATGCTTATGGAGTAGCGACCACTGCTGCAGCTGATATTCCGCGTTGGGATTTTGGATTCTTTCAAGTAGAGATGATTGGTTATCAGGCACAGGTATTACCTGCGATACTGGCTGGTTTTACGTTGGTATATCTTGAAAAATTCTTCCGTAAAATATGCCCCGCAGTAATATCCATGATTGTAGTACCATTTCTATCTTTAGTATTGTCGGTAATCGTTGCACATGGTATCTTAGGACCAATCGGCTGGACCATCGGCTCCTGGATTTCCGATGTCGTAAATGCTGGACTTACCTCTAATTTAAATGGATTATTTGCAGCCGTGTTTGGATTCCTCTATGCACCGCTTGTAATTACAGGACTTCATCATATGAGCAATGCCATTGACCTGCAATTAATCGCAGACTTTGGTGGAACAACACTCTGGCCGATGATTGCATTATCAAATATTGCACAGGGATCTGCTGTATTGGGAATGATTTTCTTACAGAAAAAGGATGCGAGGGCGAAAGAGATTTCTATTCCGGCATGCATTTCCTGTTATCTGGGTGTAACTGAGCCGGCAATGTTCGGTGTGAATCTGAAATATGTATTTCCATTCATTGCAGGCATGATTGGCTCGGCTCTGGCAGCGGTGCTTTCGGTTGGAAGTGGTGTTATGGCGAATGCAATTGGTGTAGGCGGGCTGCCGGGTATCTTATCGATTCAGCCAAAGTACATGGTAGTTTTTGCTGTTTCAATGCTGATAGCGATTGTAGTGCCTTTTGTAATAACGGTTGTAGTAGGTAAGAAAAGAAAGGTATGTTAAGAACATGAACAGGCAGAATTTCAAAAACAGTACGATATATCAGATTTATACAAAGTCCTTTAAGGATTCAAATGGAGATGGATTGGGAGATATTAATGGAGTACGGCAAAAGCTGGATTATTTAAAATCATTGGGCATTGATTATATTTGGCTTACCCCTTTCTTTACCTCGCCGTTAAATGATAATGGTTATGATGTTGCGGACTACACCACTATTGATCCGGTATTTGGTACAATGGCGGAGGTAGAATCATTAATTAAGGAGGCAGATGAACGTGGAATTGGACTCATGTTTGACATGGTGTTCAATCACACATCAACTGCACACATGTGGTTTCAACGTGCCTTACAGGGCGAAAAAAAATATATGGATTATTATATTTTTCGAGAGGGAGATGCCCATACGCCACCTACGAACTGGGAATCCAAATTTGGAGGAAATGCATGGGAATATGTGCCGCATTTGAAAAAGTGGTATTTGCATTTATTCGATGTGACCCAGGCAGACCTGAATTGGGATAATCCGGAGGTAAGGGAGGAATTAAAGCAGGTTATCCGATTCTGGAAAACAAAGGGAATCAAAGGCTTTCGATTTGATGTGGTAAATCTGATATCAAAGCCAGCACTTCTGGAAAATGATACGTTGGGAGATGGAAGACGATTTTACACAGACGGTCCGCATGTACATGAATACTTGCAGGAACTGGTAAAGGATACCGGAATCGAAACCATGGTAACGGTGGGAGAGATGTCTTCTACGTCATTAGATAACTGCATTCATTATTCCAATCTGAAGGAAAAAGAATTATCCATGGTATTTCATTTCCAACATTTAAAAGTGGACTACAGGGACGGAAATAAATGGGAATTAAAACTTCCTGATTATAGGGAACTAAAAGATTTATTCGAAACCTGGCAAATGGGTATGCAGGATGCCAATGGCTGGGATGCCGTATTCTGGTGCAATCATGACCAGCCGCGTGTGGTATCTCGATTTGGCGATGATACGAGGTATTGGAAGGAGTCGGCGAAGATGTTGGCTACCTGTATTCATTTTATGCGTGGAACGCCTTATGTATTTCAGGGAGAGGAACTGGGGATGACCAATGCCTATTATGATTCGATAGAGGATTACCGGGACGTAGAAAGTACCAATTATTATGAGATTATGCTGAAAAATGGCAAGAGTGAAGAAGAGGCACTGAAAATACTGGCTCAGCGTTCCAGAGATAATGGGCGAACACCAATGCAGTGGTCGGGCGAAAAGGAAGCCGGATTCACGGAAGGAAGCGCATGGTTAAAGGTGCCGGAGAACTATACGTATATAAATGCAGAAGCAGAGGAAAAAGAAGAAGATTCTATTCTGTCCTATTATAAACAATTGATACAGCTGCGCAAAGAAAAGGATGTGATTGCCGACGGTGCAATTGTATTTTTGCATCAGGAGAATACAGAAGTACTGGCATATCGAAGATTTCTCTGCGGTCAGGAAATAGTAGTATATAATAATCTGACAGGGCATGAGGTGGAACTGGAAAACGCAGATGAAATAAAGGACTTTCATTATTTGATTGGAAATTATGCAGAGTCAGTAAGTAAGAAAATACAGGAAAACAGGATGATTTTGCGCCCTTATGAAGCCATTGTATTTGAAAAATAAGAGAATATCGAATATACTGACAGAAGAAGGCTATAAGATTAAATAAGAAAAGATAAGATTAAATAGAATTAAATAAGAAAAGGTAGTGACATGGAAAACAGAACACAAAAATTACTCATATCCGATTTGGACGGAACTCTTTTGTTTGCAGAGGGTGAGGAACGCGTATTTCACGAAAAGGATATACATGCAATCAGACAATTCCAGCAGCAGGGGAATTTGGTGGCCGTGAACTCAGGAAGAACAGTAGCGTGGCTCACGCAGCCATTAGAGGGGCATATAGAATGGGATTATCTCATTGCCAGCAGTGGAGCGGTTATCGTGAAACGTTTAACGGACGCGGATATGAATATGGATGATATAGGTATAAAAGATATAGGCATAAAAGATACAGACAGAACGGATAAGTATGAAATAATCGATGCCCATCCATTTCCACGTCAGTTGATTCTGGGATTATTAGAAAAATTACAGTCTGAGTCAATGCAGTATGAGATTACCTTTCAGACCTTGAAAAAGGTATATTCCATGAATCAGAAGACAGGCTATGGACTTCCGATTACCGCCGTACAGGACATAGATGAAATTACAGATAATATCTATGGGGTGTCCATGCATTTTGCAGGAGAAACGGAGGCAAATGCTTATGCTTCATGGTTCCGGCAATCTGGCATAGCAGACATTGCGTGTTATCAAAATAAGCAGGATATTGATATGGTGGCAGCCGGCTGCTCCAAGGGAACCGCAATACAGACACTATGCGCGTATCTGCATATTCCGATAGAACATTGTTATGCCATTGGGGATTCCTATAATGATATCGAGATGCTTAAGGCAGTAGATAATGCATACACCTTTCACCATTCTCCGGAAGAGGTTCGTTCCTGTAGTAAAAAAATCGTAGACTCGGTAGAAGAAATGCTGTATCATCTTAGATAAACAAAGAATTCTTAGGAGGAAACGAATGGACAGGGTACAGCAAATACAGGAAATCAGAGAGGCAGTTAATGCTGGAAATATAGCGCTGCAATATTTAAACAATGCAAAACGTGAATTGAGTTCTGCATCAAATTTTGGTATTGCGGATATGCTGGGACTTGATTTTATCGGTGGACTGGGAAAACACATGAAGATAGATAATGCAAAAAGAGAAATAGAGCTTGCAAAAAATCAAATTCGGATATTTCAGAGAGAGCTGCGGGATGTCAGTACTTTGGAAGATTTTAACGTGGATATTGGCAGTTTTTTAACCTTTGCAGATTTCTTTTTTGATGGGCTGATAGCAGATTGGTTTGTACAGTCAAAGATTAGTCAGGCAAAGAAACAAGTGGATACGGGCATCGGAAATATAAATGCGATACTTTCACAATTGCATAGAATGGAATCTGAACTGGGATAGCCTTGTATATGAAAAAAAGATAAGAAACAGTTGACAAAAACAAACAAAGGTAATATATTACTCAATATAAGTAATATATTACCTTTGTTTGCGTGAATATAGAAAAAGAAAGTGTAGAAATACGCAGTGGAGAATCCTTATGAATTATAAAATATCAGAAAACCAGGAAATAAATTTTGGTGAAATGGATAATACCTTTTTTCTAATTGGGTTATTGAATGAATTTATGAATCGGTTTCAAGTGGTGGGAGATGGTTTCTTTGAGGAAATCAGCTGGAAACAATGCTTTTTACTTAATTGTATTAGTTTTTTTGAAAAGCCGCCCACATTAAAAGAAATATCGGATATGCTGGGAAGCTCGCACCAGAATGTGAAACAGATGCTGCTGAAATTGGAAAAGGCGGAGTTTGTTCAATTTGTGGCAGATGAGGAAGACAAAAGAAAACAAAGAATTATTCTCACGAAAAAAACAATTGCATTTAGGGAAAAGTATGATAAGTCCAGCCAGGAGTTTATGGATAAGCTGTTCGAACATGTTGACAGAGATAATCTGGCAATCACAATCCAGACCTTACTAAGTATGGATGAACAATTAAAGAAAATGAAATAAAAATAAAAATAAAATAAATAGAAGGGCATGGTTATTAAAATGAAAACAATAGTAGTATATCAAAGTACGACCGGTTTTACAGAGCAATATGCCAAATGGATTGCAGAGGAATGTAATTGTGAAACACGGAATATCAAGAAGATAAGTGGAAATGATTTGAGTCAGTATGACCGAGTAATCTATGGTGGCTGGATTATGGGCAATCTGATTATTGGATTAGATAAAATAATGAAAATGAATCCAAAGGAACTGGTAGTATTTGCAGTTGGCTCCTCTCCGGCGAGTGAAGAAATAAAAGACATAATCAAAGAACAAAATCATCTGGAGAGCCTTCCGTTCTTCTATTTTGAAGGTGGATTCCGTTTTGAAAAATTGAGCTTTCCCATCAGAATGATGCTGAAAGCCATAAAAAAATCAGTTGCAAAGAAGAAAGAAAAAACAGAGCAGGATGAATTTATGGTAGAAGCTTTAGGAACATCTTTTGACCATTCAGACAGGAAATTTATCGAACCACTGGTTTCCTTCTTTACACATAGCAGCACTTCCTTTTCAGAATAAGATGAATATAATAAAAAAAAGTGGAGTTTTATTGTGAACAAACACTATCCATTTATCAATACACCATTACCTTATGCGTACAATGCCCTTGAACCGTATATTGATGCAAAAACAATGCAGCTGCATCATGACAAGCATTTGCAAACCTACATTGACAACCTGAATAATACATTAAAAGAGTATCCACAATTTCAGACCTGGACCTTAGAACAACTCCTTACAAATGTGCCGAGTCTTCCAGAAAAAATACAAACCA
>JAQUYA010000007.1:10400-34000 GCA_028692055.1 Lachnospiraceae bacterium
AAATTGTACGAAAAAAAGTACGCTAAGATTAGGCTAAGAATAAATAAATGTAGTTGACAGATTATTCCAAAAATATTATATTTAGGTCTTATGAAAAGAAAAAAATGGAGGTAGAGAGATGACAGTTGCACAAATTTTAGCTTTACTCATATTTGTTGCTATGTTCGTATTAATTGTTATGGACAAAATTGAACGGCAGTATGTGACATTAGGCTGCGGGCTTTTGACATTAATAGTTGTATTTGGCATTGTGATGAGAAACACAGATGCGATTATGGCAACTCTTAATTTGAGAAGCATTTTTACGGTTGGATTCTGGTACATAGGTGGTAGCGCAGAAGAAGCATCATCAGGAATCAACTGGGCAACCATTATTTTTATTGCAGGAATGATGGTAATGGTAGAAGGTATGGAGAAAGCGGGATTTTTCCGCTGGTTATGTATGAGATTGGCAAAAATGGTTCATTATAAGCCAATTCCATTATTTATCGTATTCATGCTGATGTCGTTTGTTCTTGCGATGTTTATTGACAGTATTACAGTTATTCTGTTCCTGGCAGCGGTAACAGTAGAAATTTCAAGACTTTTAAAATTTGACCCGGTTCCAATGATTTTATCGGAGATATTCTGTGCGAACCTGGGTGGTTCAGCAACCATGTGTGGAGACCCGCCAAATATCATTATCGGAACTTCTTTAGGATATTCCTTCGGTGATTTTATTACCAATACAGGTGCGATGGCTCTTATTAGTCTGGTATTTGTGGTAATTTATTTCTTCTTTGTATTCCGTAAGGAGCTGGTAGCAGAAGAGGCAGAAGTTGTGGATACTTCCTGTATGCCGGAGCCAAAAGATGCAATTACAAATAAAAAAGATTTTATCATCAGTTGTATTATATTTGCCTGTGCAGTTGTATTATTGATTACACATGCACAAACAGGTTTGACCGTTGCATTCATTGGAGGTATTATCGCACTCATTACTTTGATTGTATCCGGTAAAGACGCTGTACAGCTTTTAAAGAAAGTAGATTATAATACCTTATTGTTCTTCGTTGGATTGTTCGTTGTTGTAGGTGGTTTGGAACAAACGGGAATTCTGGAAGTGGCAGCGGGATTAATCGGAAAAGTAAGTCAGGGAAATTTAAAATTAATGGTAGCTATTATTATGTGGGGTTCAGCAGTTGCTAGTGCATTCGTGGATAATATTCCATTTGCAGCAACTATGATTCCAGTAATCAAGAGTCTTTCAGCCGTACAGGGTGTGGATCTTTCCACCTTAGCATGGGGCTTATCCATGGGAACGGATATTGGTGGCAGTGCAACACCGATTGGTGCATCTGCTAATGTAGTAGGTACTTCTGTTGCAGCGAAAAATGGTCATGTAATTGGCTGGGGAAAATATTGCAAAACAGCAGCTCCTGCGACTATAATAGTAGTAACGATATCTATGATATTTATTTTCTTACGTTATTGTTAGAGATAGGTTAGAAATATCCGCGACCAAAGTCGCAGAAAGGAACTAAGAGATGGAAAAACAGACAATTATTTCGATAGGTCGTGAGTTCGGCAGCGGTGGACATGAGATAGCAGAAAAGATTGCAAAAGACATGGGAATCCAATTATATGACAGAGGTATATTAGATGCAATTGCAACGGATTTGAATGTACATGTAAATGTTCTGGAACCATTTGATGAAAAGCCAAGGAATTTCATCTTGACTAGAAGGGTCAATGGATATTCCAATTCTATGGAAGAGATTCTGGCAGACATGCAGTTTGAGTTTATCAAAAGAAAAGCAGAAGAAGGAGAATCCTTTGTTATTGTAGGAAGATGTGCAGAAGCAGTTTTAAAAGACTTCGATAATCTGATATCTATTTTTGTCAATGGTGACAGAAAATGCAAGGTAGAACGTGTGAAGGAAAAATATCACCTTAGTGAAGCAGAAGCATTCACAAAGATGACAAGACATGATAAAAAGAGAAAACAGTATCACAACAGACATACAGATACCAAATGGGGCGACTCCAGATATTATGATTTATGTATCAATAGCAGCAGTCTTGGAATAGATAAGACAGTTAAGGTATTGGAGAATTACATAAATGCAAGAATGGATAAATAGAAGCCAGCGAAATACAGATATAATATAAATAGAAAGAGACATCAAGTTACAAAATGATGTCTCTTTTTGTATAAATTGATATGTAAAATCCAAAGAAAGGGATAAAGCTGGTCGAACTTCAATTTCAGTGGTATGATAATCAGAAAAGATAATGTAAAATAATTAAATACAATCCTTAAATGGTTATATTCTATTTGGGAGACGCTATTTGAAAAGGTATAAAAGGAGTATAGGAAAATGGGAAATGTGACGCAGCAATTACTGCAGTTTATCGATAAGGGGCAAACGGCGTATCAGGTAGTAGAAAATATAAGTACTATTTTAACGCAGGAGGGCTTTGAAAAGATACCGGAGTACGATGACTGGGGGCTGAAACCGGGTGGAAAATATTATGTGACGCGTAACGGAAGCGCACTCATTGCATTTCAGATACCGAGAAAGGAACCACAGGGATTTCATATAATAGCCACGCATGGTGATTCCCCCTGCTTTAAGGTAAAAGAAAACCCGGAAATTATAGTGGAAGACAACTATGTGAAGCTGAATGTTGAGAAATATGGTGGCATGGTTATGTCGTCATGGCTGGACAGGGCATTGTCTGTGGCAGGGCGGGTAGTAATTCGCGAGGGAGATAAGTTAATGGAAAAGAACATTGCCATAGATAAGGATTTGGCAGTGATTCCCAATGTTGCCATTCATATGAACAGGGATTTGAATAAGGGGATGGAATATAATGCCCAGAAGGATATGTGTCCATTGATAAGCATGGGGCAGGAGAAGGGAGGACTGTTGGAACTTATTGCAGAGAAAATGAATATTTCCTCCAAAAATATTCTGGGACATGATTTATTCCTTTATATCAGAGAAAAAGCAAAAGTAGTTGGTGCAGAGGAAGAATTTGTCGTAGCACCCAGGCTGGATGATTTGCAGTCTGTATTTGCAAGTGTTACAGCCTTAATCAAGGCGGCATCTCAAAATTTTATTTCTGTGTGTGCAGTGTTTGATAATGAAGAGGTGGGAAGTTCGACCAGGCAGGGAGCTAATTCTACTTTTTTGACAGAGGTGATGGAGCATTTGCAGGAAGGCCTGTCCATTACGAAACAAAGATATCGTAAACTGTTGTCAAACAGTTTTTTATTATCGGCAGATAATGCACATGCTGTGCATCCAAACCACCCGGAATATGCAGACCCTACGAACAGACCTTATTTGAATAAAGGACTGGTAATCAAATATCATGGTGGACAGAAGTACACAACAGATGGAATATCAGCGGCTAAAATAAAGGATATCTGTGACAAAGCCGGTGTTCCTTATCAGACGTATTGCAACCGTTCTGATATTGCAGGAGGTTCGACATTGGGGAATTACGTTGTTACACAGGTATCCATACCCAGCGTAGATATCGGCTTGCCGCAACTGGCAATGCATTCCGCAGTTGAAACAGCAGGAGCTTTAGATACAGAATATGCTATAAAAGCAATGCATTTATTTTATGAAGAGTAGGAGTATACAGAATGGCAATCTTAGAAGAAATTATAAAATACATTCCTTTTAATGAACAGGAAGAACGCGATAAGGAATTATTAATAAAAAGTATACGGGAAAATGAGGATATTTTTGTAAGAGAAAATCGAATCGCACATATGACTGCATCCGCATGGGTCGTGAATAAGGATAGAACGAAGGCACTAATGGTTTATCATAATATATACCATTCCTGGTCCTGGCTGGGTGGACATGCAGATGGAGATGAAGATTTACTGGCAGTAGCAATCCGCGAAGTACAGGAGGAAAGTGGGTTACAAAAGGTAACGCCTGTTTCAAGGGATATTTTCTCTTTGGAGGTATTGACTGTAGACGGACATGTAAAAAAAGGTGCGTATGTATCCAGTCATCTGCATTTAAATGTGACGTATTTATTAGAGGCAGATGAAGAGGAGATGCTGACAATGAAACCGGACGAGAATAGTGGTGTTGCCTGGTTTTCGCTGGAGAAAGCAATTGAATCCTCTACCGAAGAATGGTTCAAAGAACATATATACCATAAATTAAATCAAAAACTGCTCCTTTTATAAAAAGGGAGCAGTTTTTGATTTGAATCCTGCTATGAAATAATTTGTGTGGTTAAGTCTTTCATCAGATCCAAATCATATAATTTAACGGTTTCCCCATTGATATCATCAATAATACGAATAAGTGGACGGAAAGGTGCTTCTTTGTTTTGTGATTTAACAATGCCACGTGTTCCATTCGATAATCTAACCAGACTGCCATTTGGATAAATTGCAATGTTATTGAAGAAGACATGCAACAATTGGGCATCCAGCTTTGTACCGGAATCTGACATTAGAATTTCATATGCCTGATGATTGGTCATGCTTTTATGATAACAACGCTCAGAAGTAAGGGCATCATAGACATCAGCAATAGCTACTATCTTGGCAAAAAGATGGGTGTCTTCTCCTGGCAGATGCTGTGGATAGCCGGAGCCATCCAAACGCTCATGGTGCTGCAAGGCAAGCAACCGCGATAATTCGGTAATGAGTGGATTTCTCTGCAGAGCGCGGTAACCAAGAAGTGGATGCATCTGAATATGTGCAAATTCTTCTGAGGTCAAAGGCTCTGTCTTAAATAAAATAGCGGGATCCAGAAGCGTTTTCCCGATATCGTGCAAGAGCGCACCTTCTGCCAGCACACGCATTTCCACCTCAGAAAGATTTAAACGTTGTCCCATAAGGAGGGATAAAACAGTCGTGCTTACGGAGTGTACGAGTGTATTGTCATCGGTAGTGGCGATATCTGTCAAACTGATTAAAACATCCTTTCGTGCAAATAAATCTTCTATCAAAGAATCAATTGCACGAGAAAGACAGGTAGTGTCAAAACTGCCCTCTGTACGAAAGTGAAAGAGCGTGTCCTGTAATGCGTCTTTACATTTGACACGCGTTTGTTCTGTAATAGCATCTGGAATTTCAATATCCTCAGAAATATTATCTACAATATAAATGGAAGTAATACCAAGATTTGCAAGGCTCGCGGTATAGCGATCCAGGTTTGAGGTACCTTCACGTAAAAGCAGACTATTTAGATGATAAATATCCCGAGCGAGATGCATATGAGGTTGAATCTGTGAAAGGGGTATTCTTCGCATGTAAGCTCCTTGTATAGTATGCCAGAGTTTGGGCTTTTTCTTTTCGTACTTTTGTAAATAATTATACAATATTTGTTCAAATAATACCATAAATTTCTAAAATGCATGCAGCATTGCAGAATTCGATACAGAATGATATAGTAGGTAGTATCAAAGGAGCGTACTAATTTCATGGCATCAAAGACAAGGAAGAAAGAATTTTCAAGAGCATTTCGAGCTGCATTTCCACATACGATTCCGGTTCTGACGGGATTTCTGGTGTTGGGGATGGCATATGGAATATTGATGCAGACAAAAGGATATGGAGCACTGTGGGCAATGCTTATGAGTGCCATTGCATTTTGCGGAAGTATGCAGTTTGTCGCGATTACACTCTTAACTGTAGCATTTAATCCCCTGCAGGCATTTCTACTGAGCATTATGGTAAATGCAAGACATTTGTTCTATGGAATATCCATGCTGGATAAGTATAAAGGACTTGGAAAAGTCAGGGTATTTTTGATTTATACATTATGTGATGAGACATTTTCGATAGCTTCCAGTGTGGCACCACCAGAGGATATTAACCGTAAATATTTTTTCTTTTTTATTTCACTGCTGGATTATTTGTACTGGCAGGCAGGAACGCTGCTGGGAAGTTTACTTGGTTCCTTTATCACGTTTGATACGACAGGGCTGGATTTTGTGTTGACTGCATTGTTTGTAGTGCTATTTCTGGAACAGATGAAGAAAAAAGAGAATTATGCAGCGGGTGTTATTGGTATTTTAGGCACGTTATTAAGCCGTGTATTATTTGGAGCAGATAATCTGGTCATTCCGGCAATGATTATTATTCTGGTTATTCTCATTGCAGGCAGAAAGCAACTGGACAGAACAATTGAAAGTAAGGAGGAGCAGGTATGCTGACAGCAACGCAAGCGATAATTATGATTCTGGCAGTCGCATTTGGCACCATGATTACTCGTTTTACTCCTTTTCTGTTATTTCCAGAAACCAAAGAACCTCCAAAGATGATTACATATCTTGGAAATGTTCTGCCACCTGCAATGATGGGACTTTTGGTAATGTATTGCTTAAAGAATGTGTCTATCATAGAAACACCGCATGGAGTTCCGGATCTGATAGCAATTGCAGGCATTACAATATTACATAAATGGAAAAGTAATGTACTGCTCAGTATAGGCGGGGGAACCATAATCTATATGCTCTTGATACATTTGTGTTAAGAAGGAACAGAAGGGAAAGTACACAATGCAATTTTATCTGGCTCCATTGGAAGGAATTACCGGCTACATTTATCGCAATGCCTATCACAGGTTTTTTGAGCCAATGGATAAATATTATGCTCCATTTATTATGGCAACCGAGCAGCGAAGCATGACAAGCCGTGAACTAAATGATGTCCTGCCGGAACACAATATGGGACTTACGGTGGTGCCGCAGCTATTAACCAACAAAAGCAGTAATTTTAATCGAACGGTTGAAATTATGAAGGAGCTGGATGAGGAGGGCAATAGCTATCAGGAAATCAACCTGAATTTAGGATGCCCGTCCAAAACTGTGGTTTCAAAGGGACGTGGTTCCGGATTTTTAGCGAAGACTGAGGCATTGGATAAATTTCTGGACGAGATATATACAAATCCGAAGATGGATATTTCCATTAAAACCAGGATTGGCAAGGATGAGCCGGAGGAGTTCTATGAATTGCTCGAGATTTATAATAAGTACCCAATCAAAGAATTAATCATTCATCCGCGAACACAACAGGATTTTTATAAGAATACTCCTAATTGGACAATCTTTAAGGAGGCTCTGCAAATCAGTAAAAATCCAATTTGTTATAATGGAGATATCTTTACAGCAGCAGATTATCAGAAATTCACAGAAACGTTTCCGATGGTAACATCGATTATGCTTGGCAGAGGGATTATTGCAAATCCAGGACTGATAGGTCAGATAAAAAATGGTACACCGTTGGAAAAAGCAAGATTAAAAGAATTTATAGATACCGTGCAACAGGGGTATCAGGCTGTTTTTTCAGGTGAACGAAATGTATTATATAAGATGAAAGAGCTATGGGTATACTTGATTACGCAATTTGAAGGTGCAGAGAAATATGGCAGGAAAATACGAAAAGCCCAGCATTTATCGGAATATCGGATTATTGTGGACCAGCTATTCCACACATGTGAACTAAATGAGGCGATGGGGGATACAAATGACTAGTAATATGGATGAAAAAACAGAAACACTTGTTTTTACGCGTAAAGATACCAATATCGCGAAGGGGTTATTTATCATAATGATGCTTATTCATCATTTGTTTTATGATTATGAAACTTTTGGTAATTTTCAGGTATCTTTTTTCCTGTTATCACCACATCAGGTAGTGGTTTTGGCACAATATTTTAAGTTATGTATTGCTGGCTTTTCACTTCTTACGTTTTACGGATTGACGCGCAAATACATGCAGACTCCACGAACCTGCTATACGCGTCAGGTGATACCGATTACCATAAAAAGATATCTTACACTGGTGTTATCTTTTTTAATGGTATACATACTATCTGTGTTAACGGCGATTATCATGAAGGAGGATTTGGCATCTTTATATAGTAACGGAGAGAAAAGCTGGCTGGGTTATGGGATTATCGATGCGTTTGGAATGGCAGACTTTTTTCATACACCGACCTTAAATGTAACCTGGTGGTATATGTCTTTTGCCATTGCAATTATCTTTCTGTTTCCGCTTTTTTACAAGCTTTATGACAAATGCGGGGCTGTGCTGGTAGCCATTGCCGCGATTCTTCCAGGGGCTCTGAATATGGAATCTACGTATTATGGCATGTGTACGTTTAGCATGGTACTTGGAATATTTGCAGCGAGGGTGGACTTGTTTTCCAGACTGCGGGCATTTGGACGGGGAAATCTCTGGGTGAAGTTCTGGAAAGCAGTCTGGTGCGCAATCCTTGTTGCAGTCAGCTTTCAATTACTATTTTATAGTGTAAGTGCGTCCTGGTATTTTGGAATTGCAGCGATAAGCTGGACGTTTATCAGCTTTGAATTTATATCCCCAATCAGGGGAATAAGAGAAGTGTTTGCATTTATTGGAAAACATTCGATGAATATCTTTTTGACGCATACTTTTTTATACTATTACTACGCCAAAGATTTTATTTATTCTTTTGGAAACGGCATCTTAATAGTAATAGTTCTATTAGTCTGCAGTCTGCTGATTGCGTTGGCAATAGAAGGCATAAAGAAGATTATTCATTTCCAGGCAATAGTAGAATGGGCGGTTCGCCAGATATTTCGTCTTTATGCACCTACCTGTCCGACGGGCTGGAAATAGTTCGGGTAGCGATAAGCTGGCGTTTATATTGACTTGGGGTAATATGAATATATTTCTTAAAGAGTTTATTATAGTAGCTTGTGTTATTAAAACCGACCATGCTGGCTAATTCAGATATAGAAATATTGGAAATCGGATTTGCCTGCAGGATGCGGGTAGATTCGAAAATCCGGTACTTCATTAAATATTCAAACGGAGTTACTTTTAAGGCACGCTTAAAACAACGGCAGCATTCACTACGACTGATATGGATAGAACCTGCAATGTCATCCAGGCTGATTGAATCGGCATGATGAATTTCGATAAACTGGATAGCCATTTTTACCCGTGTTTCATCCTGCGTAATCATAGGATCTAGGGCAATATGTGATTGCGTAGCAGGTGACTCGGATAATACATAGAACCATATTTTACAAAGGCAGGATTTGGCAAGCAGCTCGTAGCCAAATTCTTTTTTTTGGCTTATCTGAATAAGTGAACAAATAGCAGCAAAAAAATCGCTGTCTGGATTAACGTGCAGATATTTCATGGATTCAGAAGCCAGAATAGGAGTCAGGTATCTGCTTCCAAAATAAGTTTGTCCATGACCAAATAGAAAAGAAGGATGAAATACAATCGAATAAACAAAATTTGGTTCGCCCTGGACGGGATGATAAGAGTGAAGGACATTACTATTTACAAATGCAGCAAAAGGAGCAGAGGAAGTAAAGACTTCCTCTGCGATATGAAATTCACATTGTCCTTCTACTAAATAAACCAATTCCACTTCTTCATGCCAATGCCAGTGTACATAGCCAAGTGGAAGCTCAATCAGATTTGTCTGATAGAAGGAAACCGGATATTCAAAATCATCTTCATCTCTATTTTCTTTTAAACTTAAATCATATTTATTCAATGCTTCGCTCATAGTTCTAATCCAATCCTTAAAATATTAATATACGGTAACGAAGCCCCGGTTTAATATCCGAGTTCTTCATTTACCAGAAATACTTTGATTCTGCCTTTGATTCCGGAACGTCGTGTAATGACAAACTGGTTGCAAATACAATCGGGTGAAAGGCAGTCCCCACAGCGACCGGTAAAGGCGCATGGTGTCTGCTTATTCAGACGCTGTGTATTTGCAGGAGAAGCTACATTGCGAATGCGGGATTCGGCATATTCAATATCTTCCACCACCTTATTGCGTCCAACGATAACACAGACATTAGAAGGACCGGTAATAAGGCAGGCAACGCGGTTACCGAACCCATCGATATTCATAAGTTCTCCTTCCATTGTAATGGCATTGGAACTCATGAGATAATAATCTGCCATAACTGTTTTGGCATAAATTTCACGTTTTTCTTCTGGCGTCGTAGCTGTATCGCGGTCAATCAGTACATAATCCTTTTGACGGATGGCGTCCATTAATCCACATTCTGAGATAGACATACTGCCACCCCAGGACACGATACTTCCTGCCGGCATGAGGGATAAGATTTTTTCGACACAGGCTTTACTGTCTTCACAGTAGTATCCTTCCATATTTCGGGCTTCCAGATTTTTAATTATTCCCTTTGCAAGACAGGCAAATGCATCTTTTACAGGTTTACTCATTGTGATACCTCCAATTTTTACTATGTAGTATAAGACATATTTCGTATTCATTATTAGAATATTATTAGTGTAACACAAATAGAAAAGAAATAAATACTTTTGACCTTAACATCATATAAAATGTATTGTCTATAATTGTCAAAATATAAATTACAATATATTGGAATAAAAGGAATAATCTGACAAATAATCTGCTTATTGTATACATAATTATAAAAAAAGAATAAATTATACAAAATAATATAAAAAGTATTGACAATTATAAATGCAAAAGCTATAATGAGTTCATAAACAAAAGAGAAAAAGAAAAATACAAAATACAAAAGAAAAGGAGGTAAAGACCACCAGAATCATAAGCTGAAATACCAAAGAGATATCAAAGAAATCATTTGATATCAGCCTAGAAACAAAAGAAACAAGGAATTAAAGAAACAAAAGAATTAGTACCGAATGTACCGAAGAATAAAAAAACGGAAGTACAAAAGAAAAAAGTAATAAAGAAATAAGAAATAAGAAATAAGAAATAAGAAATAAGAAATAAGAAATAAGAAATAAGAAATAATAATTTTTAGTACCAGGATAAAGTAGTAGAAGTTATTATCAAAATGTTTTTTAAGTAATAAAAAGGATTTAGATTTTTTCTCCAAAGCAGTTCATTTTATATAGATTGTTCTTATAAAAAAATGGAAGTAGTTATACGAAGTAGGAAAGAAGTAATCTGAACCTTAAGTAAATGAATTATATGTAACAAAAAAGATCGAATTCAAGTACATAAAAGAAGTAACGTAGCATTTAGATAGTGTAAAGAAATTATCAGCCGTTACAGTACAATAAGTACAAAAGAAAAATGATGGAAAGATGAGAGATCATACAGGAGGTCTAGTCCAATGGACATAGCAGTTTAGAAGGGCGTATCGACAATGAATAGTTGATACGCCCTTCCTCGTTGCGTAAACATTTGAAGATTGAAAAACAGGCAGAACTTATTTGTTTTTTTTGAGTAAATCAAGAAGCCAGAAAATCCATGCAAACATATATGCTCCCTTCCGCGATTTTAAACCGCATACAAACAAGGAATGTGAAAATTGCCAAATTATTCACACATATTAAATCTTGCTACAACATAACATTTTCTTATAATAGTATATGTAAAAACGGTGCATGAAATACAAATCAATAGATAAATACACATTTTATTTATATTTATACCATAGCATGTTCTTAATTTAGTACAATCGTAATAATAATTCCTTAGCGCATTCTTTGCGGTGCATCAGCCAGCTTATAAAAAATCGGATGCTTAAGAAATTTTTAAAATCTTAGAAATAGGAAACAGTTGAATAAAACAGATATAAAAGGTAAGATAGAATTAGATATATATAAATGATTAAGGAGGAAAGCATACATGAAAAAAAGAATTGCACTGATAACTACGTTTATACTTTCACTCCTAGTATCAATGCAGGTATTTGCTGCCGCATTTACGACAACACCGATCGTTCCTGTTAGAAATTATCAAAGCGAAATTACTGCAACGGCTAATAGTATGGAAGAAATGCAGAATGTTATGCAACAGGCATTTGCGGCACATGCAGACACTGTCTATGTGACTTCTAATGCTGGAAATATATTTGATGCAACTTCCGCTTACCTGGAAAGCCAGATTGGTGGACAAATAGGAAATTACAACATTCATAGCTGCAACGGATATCAGCTGAGCAGAAATGGAAAAAACTATGTGATTACCCTGTACTGGCTGGCAACGATACCAGAAGAACAGGTAGTAGATACATATGTACAGCAGACAGCTGAAAGCATTACAAGTGGAACGACCTATGACAAAATTAGGAAAGTACATGACCATATTGGAAATCTGACAGAATACTCGAATGAAACAGCTGCAGGTCAGGCGGATTATAAAAGCGCATATGATGCAATTGTAAGTCAGCAAACGGTATGTACGGGATATGCACTGTTATTTCAAAAATATATGGATACTTTAGGCATTCCCTGCTACACAGCGGCGGGAACCAGAAATGGTGGTCCGCATATGTGGAATGTGGTAAATGTGGAAGGACAATGGTATCATATTGATTGTACATGGGATGACCAGAGTAGCTACATAGCAACGAGATGGTTTTTATGTGGGGCAGATACAGCTGGATATAGTACATGGGGAGATATTACGCTGGCACCAACCACATTAAAATAATGATTGTATTGGAAAGGTATGGTATAAATGGCACGGAAAGAGGAACAGGAATTATCAAGACGGGAAATACGCAGACGAAGGAAAAAGAGAGCACAGATAATTGCCTATTTGATACTTGTTTTGTTGGCATTACTTGCTGGAATTGGAATATTCTTTGGAGCAAAACAACTTTTGAAAATATCGAATGATAAAAAACAGGAAGAATTAGAGAGTCAACAGGCAGAAGAGGAAACACAGACGGAAGCTCAGATATCTGAGCCCACGACTGAAGAGAGTACGGAAGAGGCGGCGGACGAGCTGGATGTCTTAGTAGATTCCAATATTGAAACAATGAGCCTGGAGGATAAGGTAGCAGGTTTATTCATGATTACGCCGGAGGCACTTACGGGAGTAGGTAAGGTTATTCAGGCGGGAGATGGTACAAAGACAGCGCTGGAGACATATCCTGTTGGTGGTTTGATTTATTTTGACCAGAATATGAAAGATGCAGAACAACTGAAAACGATGTTATCGAATACGATTCTATACAGTAAATACCCATTGTTTCTTGGAATTGATGAAGAGGGCGGTAAAGTTGCACGTCTTGGAAACAGCGAGCTTGGTGTGGAAAAGGTAGATGAGGCAGCGACGATTGGTGCAACGGGAGATGCCACAAAAGCATATGATTCGATGACTACTATTGCAGATTATTTATCCGAATATGGATTTAATCTGGATTTTGCACCGGTGGCAGATGTATTGACTAACCCAGACAACGAAGTGATAGGAACGAGAGCCTATAGCTCTGACCCGGAAGTCGTAGCGACGATGGTTCAATCCGCGATAGAAGGATTACAGGAACATAAGGTAAGTGCCTGCATGAAACATTTCCCGGGATTAGGTGATGTAGTACAGGACCCACACAAAGAAAGTGCAACAACAGATAAAAGCCTGGCGGAAATGCGGGAAACAGAATTGATACCTTATATTACCGGCATAGAAGCGGGTACGGATATGATTATGATTTCCAATATGTTGGCACCCCAGGTCATCGGAGATAATACACCATGTTGTATGTCACCGCTTCTGGTAACAGATGTATTGCGTACGGAATTAGGCTATAATGGCATTGTAATTACAGATGCAATGAATATGGGAGCAATTACCAATTCCTATTCTTCAGAAGAAGCAGCTGTTCAGGCAATTCAGGCAGGCGTGGACATCATCCTGATGCCGGAAGATTTTAAAGCGGCTTATCAGGGGGTACTGGATGCGGTAAAGGGTGGAACCATTACGGAGGAGAGGATTAATGAATCTCTTCATCGTATCTATCGTGTAAAATATAAAGATACAGCAACACAATAATATCATTATAGTTTGCCTAAAAGAATTGACAACCAAAGAACAATATGATAAAGTGTATCTTGCCCGCTGAAAAGTTGGGCAGGACATGCGATAGTAGCTTAGCTGGTAAAGCGCGACCTTGCCAAGGTCGAGACCGCGGGTTCGAGTCCCGTCTATCGCTCTTTATAGAAAAGAAAAATTTTCAACCACTAACCTTTATTCGGTAGTGGTATTTTTTTGCCAAAAACCTAAAATTGTTTACTTGCAAATTATGGGAGAAAAGGTAAAATAAAGGAGTATGTATACCAAAGATTAATCTTGCAAGGGAGATAGCGAGAAGCATGAAAAAATACAGATTATTGGTACTGCTTGGAATATTCTTTTTATTATCTACTGGATTTTCGGCAGCACCTACACAGAATACGACAGCCTATATTCAGCCGAATGCAGATTCAGTACAGGTTGGAACGATAAACAAAGACAGTGTTGTAGAGGTGATAGAGGTAGCAAATAGTGACTGGTATCGTATTAATTCAAATGGCATGTCGGGCTATGTGGAGAGTAAGAAAATGACCACAAAGGATGTACCGGCGGACAGTGGTCTGCTGATAGATGTCATAGGAGACAGCATTACTTATGGAAATGGAACGACCTCTCAGGATGCGACGTATGGAAGTATCTTAGGAAAAATGTTTCAGGCAAGGGTAAAGAATTATGGTATTAATGGAACGACCTTAGCGGGTTATGCCAGTACACCGTTTGTATTTCGATATAATGTGATGGATACGAATGCAAATATGATTATCGTATTTGGCGGAACTAATGACTTTTATCTGAATGTTCCGATTGGTACTATGGGAGATACGACGCCGGGTACCTTCTATGGGGGACTGAATGTGTTGATGTATGGGCTGAAAACGAAATATCCGAATGCACAGCTCGTATTTCTGACGCCGTTAAAAAGAACTTTTTTACTATCCTGGAATCAAACGAACGGCGTAAATGCAACACTGCAGAACTACCGTGATGCGATTCTTGCAATGGGAAATGCCTATGGCATAAAGGTAATTGATTTATTTCCAGCAAAAGAGCTGGATTTTACCAACAGACCGGAGTATATGCCGGATGGTTTGCATTTGAGCGATATGGGGCATCAGGTATTGGCAGAATACATCTATGAACATTTATAGAATTAATTATAGCTTAATTATAGAATTATTTATAAATTAGTGCAGAATTTTTATATAATTTACAAAATTTTAGGTATATTGTAGAAAAATATTTGAAAAGTAGTATAATATTAATAAGTCATGCATTACGAGTACGAACGAACGAGGCGGAGGGAACTTCGTAAACGCAGGAGGAAATTATATGAATAATTTTAAGGTAAGAACTAAAATCATCGCACTTGCATTAGTCTTGATATTAAGCGCAATCGGATTAGGTGTTGTCGGTATTGTGCAGGAGGTTAAAACATCAGGTAAAGCATTGGAATTATTGGAACAAAATGTACGGGCAGATTATGATAAGAATATTCGTAATCAGGTGGAAAACGTCATTACATTAATGGAAGAGACTTATACCCAGCAGGAATCCGGAGCGATGACGGAAGAAGAGGTCAAAGAGATTATGAAGACCCAGATATGTGCGCTTCGTTATAATGGAGATGGCTATTTCTGGATTGATGATACGGATTGTATGCTGATTGCACATCCTACGCTGCCGGATCAGGTTGGTTCAGACAGAACGGATACACAGGATAAGCAGGGCAACTACATTATTCGAAATATTGTGAAAGCGGCACAATCTGGAGAAGGCTTTACGGATTTTTATTTTAATTTGCCGAATTCAGAGGAGATTGCACCAAAGAGAGCGTATTCAGCCTTGTTTGCACCTTATAACTGGATTGTAAGTACTGGTAATTATACCAATGATATAGATGCTTTAATTGCAGAGAACAGAGCCGTCTACACAGTTGAAATTACAAAATCAGTAGAAGGATACATGGGATTTATCACAGCCCTGGTTATCGTTGCAGCGTTATTAACCATTGTAATATCAAAAAGCATTACGGGTGCATTTAAGAATATTAACACAGTGCTGGCACGTATGTCAGACGGTGATTTTTCGCCATGTATGGATGAAAAATTCTTAAAGCGCAGAGATGATTTTGGTATCTTTGGACGGAGTCTGGATAAGATGCGGGAGAGCGTCGGGGTACTGATACTGAATGCGAAGACAGAGGCGGAGAATATCGTAGAAGTAGTAGAAAATATTAATATACAGGTATCCGAATTAAATGGCAATATTGAAGATGTATCATCTACGACAGAGGAATTGGCAGCAAGCATGGAAGAAACAGCAGCTTCTGCACAGGAAATGACGGCTACTTCGCAGGAAATAGAAGGTGCTGCCAGAGGTATTGCAGACAAATCGAAAGACGGTGCTAATCAGGCGATTGAAATCAGCAAACGTGCAAAGCAGACAAGAGAAGACGCAACTGCTTCCCAACAGAAAGCAAGAACTGTTCGACTGGAGATACAGGAAAAACTGGAACAGGCATTAAATGATGCAAAGGTAGTAGACCAGATTGATGTATTATCGGAGGCAATTATGGGTATTACATCACAGACCAATCTTTTGGCATTAAATGCTTCTATTGAGGCAGCCAGAGCAGGTGAGTCAGGTCGTGGATTTGCAGTTGTTGCAAATGAAATCGGTGGATTAGCTGACCAGTCAGCATCAACGGTTGCACAGATTCAAAAAGTAACGGTAGAAGTCACAAAAGCAGTTAGTGATCTGGCAGAAAGCTCAAATGCATTATTGAAATTTGTTACAGAAGATGTAGTTACAGATTACAAACATTTCTCTGAGATTGCAGAGGAATATGACAAAGATGCATCGTTCATAGATGAATTGGTAAATGACTTTAGCAAGACAGCAGAGTCCTTACGGGTATCCATTGGAGATATCATGATGGCAGTTGATGAAGTAGCCAAAGCCTCCAATGAGGGAGCAACAGGTACCAGCAGCATCGCGGAAAAAGTAGCGGATATTAGTGCACAATCTCATACAGTTTTAGAGGAAGCAACTACTTCTCATGAAAGTGCTGAAATACTAAAAACAGAAATTTCCAAATTCAAGATTTAAGATGTAAAAAAAATAATATATAAAATATGCGGACTTTTCAGAAACCGATAAAGGTAGTAAAATACCCTTATCGGTTTTGTATGCTAAGTGAAAGGAAGGGTTATTAAAATGGGAGAATATCAACATGTATTTCATACCTTTTTACCCGTGTATGATGAAGAGAGTGAAATATTGATATTAGGAAGCTTCCCTTCTGTAAAGTCCAGAGAACAGAGTTTTTACTATGGGCATCCGCAAAATCGTTTCTGGAAGGTGCTGGAAATATTAGTACATGAATGTAAACAATCTCAGACGACCACAATGTCAATAGAAGAAAAAAGACAAATGCTATTAGTGCATCACATTGCCTTATGGGATGTCATCGAAGAGTGTGATATTGCCGGTTCCAGTGACAGCAGCATCAAGAATGTAAAGATTAATGCTATCGCTGAAATCGTAAGAAAAAGTAAAATTCATACCATATATACCAATGGTGCGACTGCAACGAAACTGTATCAGAGATACGCAGAAGAAAAGGTAGGTATGAAGTGTATCCAATTACCTTCTACCAGTCCGGCAAATGCAGCATACTCGCTGGAAAGACTATGTGAAGCATGGTCCTGTGTAGGAAGTGTGAGAAGAATTTCTAAGTTGCCAAAGTACGTCAACTAAGAAATTCTACGACTTCAAAAGCGAAGTCTTTCTCACACTGGAAGAATAAGAAAGGTAGAAATACAAAATGAGTAAAAAGGTAATAGAACCTTATATGCATAAGGTACAATATTATGAAACGGACCAGATGGCGATTGTTCATCATTCTAATTATATCCGATGGTTTGAGGAAGCAAGAGTAGATTTTCTGGATAAGATTGGGTATGGTTATAAGGCAATGGAAGAACAGGGGATTATCAGCCCGGTAACCGGTGTCAGCTGTGAGTATAAGTCAATGACAAGATTTGGGGATACGGTTCGTATTGCAGCAAAGGTGCTGGAATTTAACGGCATTCGGCTGAGAATTGGTTATCAAATCTATGATGCTGCAACAAATGAATTACGCAGTCAGGGAGAAAGCCAGCATTGCTTTATTAATCCGGAGGGGAAGATTGTATCTGTGAAAAGAGCGAATCCAGAGTTCTACAATTGCTTGAAAGGGTATGCAGAAAATAATGAAAATAACGAGACAGAAAAGGAGTAAACTGTGGATAACAAGGAATATAGTACGCAGGTATTGATAAAACGATTTATACCATATTATGCAAAACATAAGAAAACATTATTGTTGGATTTATTTTGTGCCTCTTTAACAACGATTTGTGAGCTGGTGCTGCCACTTATTATGAGATATATTACCAATGCAGGAATGAATCATCTGGCAACATTAACAGTTACCATGATTATGCAGCTGGGAGCGCTATATTTAGGTTTACGTGTCATTGACAGCATTGCCAATTTTTATATGGCGGATGTAGGACATGTGATGGGTGCAAAGATAGAGACCACCATGCGTAATGATGCATATGCACATTTGCAGAAATTATCGAATTCCTATTACAACAATACCAAGGTCGGACAGATTATGGGACGTATTACCAATGACTTATTTGATGTGACGGAATTTGCACATCATTGCCCGGAGGAGTTTTTCATTGGTGCAATTAAAGCAGTCCTGTCATTTCTTATTTTAGCACGTGTAAATCTATTATTGACTGTCATTATCTTTATCATTGTTCCAATTATGATTATGACATGCATGTCATTAAATCGCAAAATGCGATCTGCTTTTAGCAAACAACGTTACCAGATAGGTGAATTGAATGCACGTATTGAAGACAGCCTATTAGGGCAAAAGGTTGTAAAAGCATTCACGAATGAAGAGATAGAGAACCAAAAGTTCCAATTGGACAATCACAATTTCCTACAGATAAAAAAGGAAACCTACAAATACATGGCCGCTTTTCAAACGACAACAAGGGCTTTTGATGGTGTTATGTATCTGGCAGTCGTAGTAGCAGGCGGTATTTTTATGGTAAAGGGCCTTGTGCAGCCAGGCGATTTGGTGGCATACATGCTTTATGTGACAACACTGATAGCAACCATTCGCAGAATTATCGAATTTTCTGAGCAATTTCAGCGTGGAATGACCGGTATTGAACGTTTCCTGCAGATTATGGATGCAGACATAGAGATTTTTGACGATGCAGATGCCGTAGAGTTTGAAAATCCGGTAGGAGATATCGTATTTGAGAATGTCAGCTTTGAATATCCGGATGACCATAATGAGGTATTTCGTAATCTGAATCTGCATATCCAGCAAGGGGAAAAGGTGGCGATTGTGGGACCCTCCGGCGGTGGAAAGACCACTCTATGCAACTTGATTCCCAGATTTTATGACGTGACGGAAGGAAAGATAACTGTCGATGGAAAGGACATTAAAAGCCTGACCCTGAAGAGTCTGCGTGATGCGATAGGAATGGTGCAGCAGGATGTTTATTTATTCTCAGGAAGTGTCTATGACAATATTATTTATGGAAAACTGGATGCAACCCGGGAAGAGGTTATGGAAGCGGCTAAAATGGCAGGTGCAGATGGATTTATACAGGAACTTCACGATGGATATGATACGTATATCGGGGAACGGGGAGTTAAGTTATCCGGTGGGCAAAAGCAGAGAATCAGTATTGCGAGAGTGTTCCTAAAGAATCCGCCGATTATGATTATGGATGAAGCAACGTCCGCGCTGGATAATGAAAGTGAATTTGAAGTGGCACGTTCTTTGGAGAAACTGTCTCGTGGGAGAACGACACTTACGATTGCACACAGACTTTCCAGTATCCAGAATTCGGACCGTATCCTGGTACTGACGGAGGATGGTATTGTAGAAGAAGGAACGCATCAGGAATTATTAGATTTACGAGGTATTTACTATCATTTCTATACGACTGCAAATGAACTAAAATAGCAAAAAAAAGGAAATTAATATAGAAATTAATATCGAAATAAAACAAGGCTATGTTTTAATATAATGTTGAAATATAGCCTTAAAAATTATAGGTGGGACTGTCCACCTATAATACTCAATATAGTAATAAAGCGAATCAAATAGTTAACTTCAGATTGCATAACAACCCTTACTCAAATATATTAATTGTTTTTAAAATGAAAATCACAAAATTTCTTTCCTTCAGCAATTGTACCACTTCGTTCGAACTTAACCTTGGGCAAATAACCACTAAATGATGTTGTATCATTAGCACAAAAAACTGTACATAATTCAGGGTGCCCGTACTGCCTTGTAACTTCAAAATAAACACATCTTTTAAGATTTAAATGAACCTCTTTATTATCATATGTGACCCACTCTGTTTCCCAACCCTCATTAGGATAATTTTTGTTCATAACCTTTTTACATCCTATCTTAAATAGATAATAGAAAAACGGTATTTTTGCCAATATGTGATTTTTCTTTTTGGAAATCATAGCGTACTTCTGTGTTTCTTCAAGTGTATTTTTATACGCATTTTCAGTTGAAAAGCCATATTCAAGTAAAGACATATAATATGCAAGAGCAGGAAAAATATATTTAGTCATATGCCATTTTATCACGTCACTGTTTCTATAATCTGCTTCAATTTTCATTTTTCGAAAATTTTCTTCTGCCTTATTGTATATACATAGACCTTTTTCATTTCCGTACTTTTGTGTACATATAGATTTCAAATCTTTGAAATTGGTATCACTGTAATTCATTATTTAATATCCCTCTCTCAAAAAGTATTTTTAGACTAAAATATCACACATGTCATACATACATTGGCTCTCTATTTTTTAAGTCTTTTATTTTGATATATGAATGTGCTACATTGCTTTGAATTATAAAGTTTTTAGCCTTTATTATTTCTTTATCTGTATCAAATATTTGAAGCCATTTGAACCACTTAATATAGTTGTTGATATATTTTGTTGCAACACCATTAAACCTATTCATCCATTTCTTTAAATTACTATGTAGAGCATTAATATGTTGAATATGATATAATCCTTCCTTATGTTTACCTCTTTTTATACGTTTGTGTTCTAATGATAAATCATTTGCAAATTGTATATAACTTTTATGACTATCAGTACAAAGTATAGATTCATTGCTTATATGTCCATCATATAATTTTTCTAATTCCTTAGAAGTAACTCTACCTTTACATGCTAATTCCATAATTAAATTACCTTGTCTGTCAATAGCAGTAGCAATGCAAACTTGTTCCTTTGAGATACCCCTTTTCTTAACTTGTTTGCCTCTTTTACGAGAGCGTCTTGGCATATTAAAAGGTTTTGTACCTTTAAAACTTTCAGCAAAGAATACTTCATCTGCTTCAATAACACCATCAACATATCCCTTGCCTAAAAATGTGCTTATACAATCAAGAATTTTATGTCTCCAAAAGAAACTTGTTGCTATGTTAATTTCTACAACTTTAGCACTCTTCCTAATAGAATATCCATTAACCATGCACTTAGCATATTTAAGCCACTTATCTAATGTTTTCTTACTTTTATAGGTTGCAGAATTAGTGAAGTCAGTAAAGGACTTTTTACAAGACTTGCAGATATATCTTTGTTTACCATTATACTTACCATTTCTTGATATAGTTTCAGAACCACAAATTGGGCATACTTTCCCCTTAGAAAATCTAAATTCTTTAACTTCTTGTTCTACTTGGCTTACTTGCGAACCTAAGACAAGAATTTCTTCTAAAGTTGATAGTATTTGTTCTTTTTGATGTAATGGTAACTTTTCAATATCATTTAATATAGACTTCACATTTGGCATAATTCTACCTCCTAAACACTATTCTATCTATATTATAACCTATTTTTCTAATATATATCCATTTTCAACACTGATTTAAAACATAGCCTAAAACAAAATAAATGAATGGTGTTAAATTGCCTGCTATTACAATTAGTGTTATAATTGTGATAGCAGGTAAAGTTCTATATGGCGAAAACTTGGAGGGATTGACATGAAACTTACATTTATAGGCGCAGATCATGAAGTAACAGGCAGCTGTCACTATTTGGAGGCTTGTGGAAAACACATTTTAGTGGATTATGGTATGGAACAGGGAACCAATGTATTTGAAAATGCACCATTGCCGGTGGATGAAGCACAGATTGATTATGTATTATTGACACATGCCCATATAGACCATTCTGGAATGTTACCATTGCTTTATGCAAAGGGATTCCGGGGACAGATTTTGACGACAGAAGCGACAGCAGATTTATGCAGTATTATGTTACGTGACTGTGCCCATATTCAGATGCAGGAGGCAGAATGGAAGAATCGTAAGGCAAAGAGGTCTTCTGATGCGGAAACAGTTGAACCGCCATATACAATGGAGGATGCCGATGGAACCATAAAGAGAATTGTCCCATGTCACTATAATAAGGCGGTTGATCTTTGTGACAACATACAGATTCGATTTACGGATATTGGGCATCTGTTAGGCTCCGCCAGTATTGAAGTATGGATAAAGGAAAATGGAGTTACGAAGAAAATTGTCTTTTCCGGAGATATAGGTAATTATAATCAGCCATTGATTAAGAATCCGGCAAGGACATTAAGCGCAGATTATGTGGTTATGGAGTCCACATATGGCGATCGTCTTCATACGGCCGAACGACCGGATTATGTAAGAGAACTGGCACAGATTATCAATGAAACATTTGCAAAGGGCGGAAATGTAGTTATCCCTTCCTTTGCTGTTGGACGTACACAGGAGATGCTATATTTTCTGCGTACCATAAAAGAACAGCGGTTAATCAAAGATTTTCCGGATTTTAAGGTATTTGTAGACAGTCCGCTTGCAGTAGAGGCAACCGGAATCTTTCAAAAGAATATCTATGAGTGCTTTGATGAAGAAGCAATGGAATTAGTAAAAAAAGGGATTAATCCATTAACCTTCCGTGGGTTGAACTTATCCATTACCAGTGATGAATCCAAGGCAATTAACTTCGATGATGACCCGAAGGTTATCCTGTCGGCTTCCGGTATGTGTGAAGCGGGACGTATCAGACATCATTTGAAGCATAATTTGTGGCGCCCGGAATGCACGGTTTTATTTGTGGGCTATCAGGCGATGGGAACTTTGGGACGCAGTTTGATAGAGGGAGCAGAAGAAGTTAAACTATTTGGAGAACAGATACAGGTAAGGGCAAGAATTACGACACTGGCAGGTCTTAGCGGACATGCGGATAAGAATGGTTTGCTTGAATGGTTAAAAGGCTTTGAACAGAAACCGGAACATGTTTTTATTGTGCATGGCGAAGACAACGTATGCCAGAATTTTACGGCATGCTTACAGGAAGAATACGGTTATAAAGCATATGCACCATATAGTGGAACAAGATTTGATTTATTGACGAACGTGTGTGAATACGAGGCAGAACCGATTGCTTTGACGAGAAAGGCAAAGACTTCCACGGATGTATTCAGCAGACTGCTGGCTGCCGGACAGAGACTGCTTATGGTTATCCATAAGAATGAAGGTGTCTGCAATAAAGATTTGGCAAAGTTTATGAGTCAGATAAATTCTTTATGTGACAAGTGGGAAAGGTAAGGAGAATTACTAAGATACAGGAGTACTGTATCTAAGTAATTCTAGACCTTACCTAGAAGAAAGCGAAGCTTTCTTCGGGCTTTGAATATAAAGC
>JAQUYA010000007.1:34100-55634 GCA_028692055.1 Lachnospiraceae bacterium
GGCTTTGAATATAAAGCCAAGGTTTCTTCAGGCTTTGAAAATAGGGCAAAGCTTACTTTGGGCTATGATAATGGAAAAAGGAGTAGGATACGGATGAGTTTAGCGGATAATATTTTTATAGATATGTGTCATAATATATTGGAGAATGGAACGAGTACGGAAGGGGAGAAGGTTCGCCCGAAGTGGGAGGACGGAACGCCGGCTTATACGATAAAGCAGTTTGGGGTAGTGAACCGGTATGATTTACGCAAAGAATTTCCACTTTTGACGCTTCGAAGAACTGCATTAAAAAGTGCAACAGATGAAATACTGTGGATATGGCAGCAGAAGTCCAATAATATTCACGACCTGCATAGTCATATCTGGGATAGCTGGGCAGATGAAGAGGGCTCAATTGGGAAAGCATATGGTTATCAACTGGGTGTAAAGCATATGTATAAAGAGGGTATGATGGACCAGGTGGACCGTGTGATTTATGATTTGAAGAATAATCCATTTAGTCGGAGGATTATGACGAATATATACGTACATCAGGATTTGCATGCCATGAATCTCTATCCCTGTGCTTATAGCATGACCTTTAATGTAACCCAGAGAAGGGGAGAAGATAAGCTAACGTTGAATGCAGTTTTGAACCAGCGTTCACAGGATATTCTGGCGGCAAATAACTGGAATGTAGTACAGTATTCTGTTTTGGTACACATGCTGGCGCAGGTATGTGATATGCAGGTAGGTGAGCTGGTGCATGTCATTGCGGATGCTCATATTTATGACAGGCATATTCCTATTATTCAGGAACTGATACAGAGAGAAACATATCCGGCACCAAAATTCTGGCTGAATCCGGAGATAAAAGATTTCTATCAATTTACCAGAGAGGATGTGAAGGTGGAAGACTATGTAACCGGAGAGCAGATTACAGAGATTCCAATTGCAATTTAATTTTGATAATGTTAGGGTCAAAAATCTTTCTCTACGTCATGTTTGCATGTAAGTGGAGATAAGACTTTATGACAGGCAGGAGGGTGTATATGAATATCATCGTGGCAGCAGATAAGAATTGGGCAATTGGGAATAAGGAGGGTTTGTTAATCAGTATTCCCAATGACCAAAAGCATTTTAGACAGGAAACCATGGGAAAAGTGGTGGTATTTGGACGGAAAACATTAGCGACCTTTCCACAGGGGATGCCCCTGATGGGAAGAACGAACATCCTGTTATCTACAGACCCGGATTTTACCATAAAGGGAGCGAGTGTTGTTCATTCGATAAAGGAACTATTGGAAACGCTTAAGAATTATAGAAGTGAAGATATTTATATCATTGGGGGTGAGAGTATATTCAGACAATTACTCCCCTATTGTGATACCGCACATGTGACGAAGATTGACCATGTATATGAGTCAGATACCTATTTTCCGAATCTGGATGAATTGGAAAATTGGAAGATTACTGCAGATAGTGAGGAACAGACATATTTTGATATTGAATATGTTTTTTTGAAATATCAGCGTACGGATGAACCGAAGGTTGCGTTATAAAAGGGAGTGTCTGTTCCGGGATAGATAGAACTTCAAAAAGAAACTTAGTTAGGAATTTGGATTCAAAAAGCAATAGAAGAACATGACAAACGATTGATATACAGGAAGCCCTTGAAAAAGAGACTTCCTGTATATTTTTTTTACTTTATAAAAGAATAAAAGATATGAAAAACCTGATTTAACGAAAAAAAAGACTTAGTACATATACAATATAAACAAAAAACAAATCTGTAAATGCACTATTTTACACAAACTGCATGTCAACCGGTTGACATACAGTTACATAAGTGATACTGTGTATTTAGAACAAAAAACAAAAAAGCTTTGAAAAAATGGAGGAAATGGAATGAAAATGAAAAAGTTAGTAGCTCTGTTAACAGCAACGGTTATGACAGTCGGTATGTTAAGCGGTTGCGGCAGCTCCACAGGTGACACCGAGACGGCAGCTGATACGACAACAGCTACAACAGAGGCAGCGACAGAAACTGAGAGTAAAACGGAAGCAGGAACAGCAGAAGGAACAGGATTTACATACGATGAAAATTTAGCAGGTGTTGAAATTTCCTTTTTAAACAGTAAAGGTGAGATTCAGACAGCAATAGAGGATATGGCAGCTGCTTTTGAAGAGGAAACAGGTATTAAAGTAGATATTTTAGCCTGCGGTACAGGGGAAGTACCATATACCAAGATTACCAGTGCTTATAATTCAGGTACAGCACCTACCATGGCAATGCTGGATACAACGGATATCGTAGCTTTGGCAGAAGAATACGCAACCGATTTATCGGACGAAGAGTGGCTGGCAGAGTGCAGTGATTTTGTTACTGCAGTAAATGAAAAAGTATACAGCTTTCCATTCTGTATTGAAGGAAGAGGACTTATTTACAATAAAGCAGCAATAGAGGATACTCTGGGTACGACTTTTGATCCATCTACAATTAATTCCTATGATGCACTATCTGCTTTGCTAGCAGATTTAAGAGCAGCAGGAATGGAAAATCCAGTGGTTATTTCAAAAGAGGACTGGTCATTAGGTGCACATCAACTGGGATTTATTTATGATACCTATGATGGAACAACTGCAGGTGCAACAGAAGTGATGTCAAAATTGAAAGATGGCTCTTTACAGGCTGAGGATTATGAGAGATACAACGAATTTGTGGATACGCTTGATTTGCTCTTATCCTATAACATCAACGGCAAAGACCCTCTTGGCGCTTTGTACGAACAAGATCCAATTTTCTTAGCGGATGGCGATTCTGCTATCTGGGCAAATGGATGCTGGGCATGGGCAAATATTGCAGAGTCTGGTGCAGAATCAACAGATGAGTATGGCTTCTTACCTTTCGTATTAGGAAATGATACAACAGATTTTGCAAATACAGCAATACAGGCAGCAGCTTCAAAACAGGTGATGATTGATAAAGTGCAGGCATCTGAGGAAGAAGTAGCAGCAGCGAAGACATTTTTGAATTGGCTTGTTTATGCAGAAGAAGGACAGAAAATGTTAGTAGAAGATGCAGCGATTATTCCGGCCTGTACAAATAATACCAATGCACCATTAGACCCACTTGGAAAAGATATCCAAAGCAAAATGGCATCCGGCGATACCTTTAGTTCTTCTTTCATAGCACCATCCGATCACTGGAGTGTAATGGGAGCAGCTATGCAGAAATATATTGCAGGTCAAAGCTCAAAAGAAGAATTGGCGAAAGAACTGGATAAGTATTGGCAGTCACAAGAAAAATAAAACAGAAATTAAGATAGGCATTTAGATAGAAAATAAGATAGAAATAGAGAATTGTAACAAAATGCTTCACCAGGATTTGTATGCTGCATAATGCAGCATACAGGTGAGGTACTTTAAAATAGAAAGGACTGGGTACATATGGGAACAATGGGAAGAAAGCCGGTTGAACGATTTAAGAATTTATGTATATTTGCTTTACCGGGAATATTTATTTTTTGCACAGTTGTAATTATACCATTTATCTACGGATTTTACCTGACACTGACCGATTGGGACGGTGTTAAAAAAGTAAAGGCAATCGTAGGATTAAAAAATTACATGGCTGCATTTCAGGACATTAATTTCTGGGCGTCCATGGGACTGACCTTAAAATATGTGTTATTTTCGGTTTTACTGGTAAATATAATTGCATTTATTCTCGCATATGCCTTAACAAACGGTTTAAAAGGACAGAATTTCTTTCGAACAGGTTTCTTTACTCCAAACTTAATTGGAGGTGTGGTACTTGGTTTTATCTGGCAATTTGTATTTTCGAGAGTATTGGTAAACTTTGGAGAAGCATCCGGGTGGGGTATTTTTTCAACATCATGGTTGTCTGATCCGACAAAAGCTTTTTGGGCACTGGTTATCGTTACAGTGTGGCAGCTGTCCGGTTATATGATGCTTATTTATATTGCTGGTTTTACAGGACTTTCGACAGACGTAATGGAAGCAGCCAGCATTGATGGGGCGACCGGAATGCAGAGAATGAAACATATTATCATTCCTTTGATGGTTCCATCCTTTGTCATTTGTTTGTTTTTAACGCTATCACGTGCGTTTATGGTATATGACGTGAACCTGACCCTGACAGGCGGAGAACCTTATGGAACCACAAGACTGGTAGCGATGCATGTTTATGAAAAAGCATTTACTGCCAGAAATTATGGGGTTGGTCAGGCAGAAGCATTATTCCTGTTTATTATCGTTGCATGTATTAGTGGTGCACAGATTTATCTTGGAAAGAAGAAGGAGGTAGAGGCATAATGAAGAAAAGTGCAAAAGTTGGCGGAACAAGGAAGAAAGTTCTTAGCATAACCGGATTATTTGCAGTCGTGATTATGTTTTTTCTTTATATGATTCCATTTATCCTGATTCTTTTAAATTCCTTTAAATATAAAAGAGATATAATTAAAAATCCTTTTTCACTTATTACAAAAAAGGGATATACGATTGAAAATTACATAACGGCATTTGAAAAGATGAATTTCTTAAGAGCATTTGGAAATTCACTCTTTGTAACAGGCTTAAGTACAATTGCAGTTATTATATTGTCCGCCATGGTAGCGTATTATTTTACCCGGGCAAAAAATAAATTTTCCTCTGTATTTTTTACTTTAATGGCAGCTTCCATGATTATCCCATTTCAGGCAATCATGATTCCATTGGTATCTATTTATGGAGCACAACTTGGATTATTGAACCACAGACTGACTCTGGTTTTTCTACATACCGGATTTGCAATGAGTATGTCGGTATTTATTTTTCAGGGATTTATCAAAAGTAATATTCCGATTTCTCTGGAAGAGGCAGCGTACTTGGACGGCTGCAGTAAATTACAAACTTTTTTTAAAGTGGTTTTTCCCTTATTAAAGCCAACAACATCGACTTTGATAATCCTAAATGTACTGGCATTCTGGAATGACTATTTATTACCTTCTCTGGTACTTGGAAAGAAAAATTTACTTACCCTGCCATTATCTACCTATACTTTCTATGGTACCTATTCCGCGGATTATGGTGTTATTATGGCGGCTTTGGTGTTAACGGTGGCGCCTATTCTGATACTTTACTTATTCCTGCAAAAACAAATTATCAGTGGGGTAGTAGCCGGTGCGGTAAAATCATAAATCATAAAACATGAAGATATCAAGATATCAAGATATAAGGAGATGGATAGAAGATGAAAAAATTAGAAAATAAAGTAATGCTGATTACCTATTCCGATTCTATGGGAAACAATTTACAGGACTTAAGAAGCGTGTTAAACCGTCATTTCAAAAAGGCAATTGGCGGTGTGCACATTCTTCCCTTTTTTCCATCCTCGGGAGATAGAGGATTTGCACCGGTGGACTATCATAAAGTAGACCCTGCATTCGGAGACTGGAGCGATGTAGAGGGACTTGCCGAAGATTATTATCTGATGTTTGACTATATGATTAATCATATCTCGGCACAGAGCGAGTACTACAAAGATTTCCTGGCAAAAAAAGATGATTCAAAATATAAAGACCTGTTTATCCGTTATAAGGACTTTTGGGAAAATGGGGAACCAACGGAGGCAGAGGTAGACGCCATCTATAAGAGAAAACCGAGAGCGCCTTATGTAGATGCACAGTTTGCAGATGGAACAAGCGAAAAAGTATGGTGCACCTTTGATGAAGAACAGATTGATATTAATTGCAAATCAGATACTGCAAAAGCTTTTATTGCAGATAATCTCACAACATTATGTAAACATGGCGTGGCGATGATACGTCTGGATGCATTTGCATATGCGACCAAAAAAGCAGGGACCAGCTGTTTCTTTATCGAACCGGATGTATGGGAATTTTTACAGGATTGTGAAAAGGTATTGGAGCCATATGAGGTAGAACTATTACCGGAAATCCATGAACATTACAGCATGCAGATGAGAATTGCCCAAAAGGACTTTTATGTATATGATTTTGCATTGCCCATGTTGTTAATTCATGCATTATATTATGGCAAGACTCAGTATTTAAAGCATTGGCTGGATATTTGCCCGAGAAAGCAGTTTACGACCCTGGATACGCATGACGGGATTGGTGTGGTCGATGTTAAGGATTTGCTCCCGGATGAAGAAATTGAGCGTACCAAGGAGGACATCTTCCAGTTCGGAGCTAATGTTAAGAAAATCTATAATACAGCGGCTTATAACAATCTGGATATTTATCAGGTGAACTGCTCTTATTATTCGGCATTAGGTGATGATGACAGTGCTTATCTGCTGGCACGGGCGGTTCAGTTCTTTGCACCAGGGATTCCGCAGGTATATTATGTAGGGCTGATGGCAGGAAAGAATGATTTGAAGCTTCTGGAAGAAACCAAGGTTGGTAGAAATATCAATCGCCATTATTATTCTTTGGAAGAAATAGAGCAGGAAGTACAGCGTCCGGTAGTGCAGCAATTAATTACGCTTATGGAATTCAGAAATACACATCCGGCATTTGACGGAGATTTTGCAATGGACACCTGCACAGATACACAATTACATATTGTAAGAACAAATGAGAAACACAGAGCGGAACTATTGGCTGATTTCAGAACAAAGCAATTTGTGATTTCCTATACCGAAGATGGGGCAACAAAGCAGCTGCAAATGTGAGAAGGGCAGGGTTATTTATATGAAAAGATGCATGGCAGTAACAGAGGATTATCTTTATATTCCAGTTAACATAAAGGGAGAAGAAAAAGAAGTCTGTTTTTATTGCGGAGAGCAGAAGATATTGGAATTTAAGATTCCGATAATGAAAGGTACAGAAAAAATATACGAGTATGATTACCTGGCACCACTTCCAATTGCAGATTATAGGAACCAGACGCTGACAATAGAAATCGAAGAAGGAACGGAAACAAATACAAAAGAGGACAGTGGAAGCGAACTGTTTTTGCGGGCGATAAAGGAAGCTTCACAGGAAGAAGTACAAGAAAAGATACAAAAAGATATTCAGGACACAGACAGACCACGTATTCATTTTACCGCATATACGGGTTGGATAAATGACCCGAATGGACTGGTTTATCAGAATGGCTGTTATCATATGTACTTTCAATACAATCCATTTCATGTAAAATGGAATAATATGAGCTGGGGTCATGCAGTTAGTAAAGACCTATTACACTGGGAGCAAAAAGATACCGTACTGTTTCCAGATAAAGAGGGCATGATGTTTTCCGGTAGTGCAATTTGCAATGAACAAGGTCTTTTGGGTTTGCCGAAAGATGCGTTACTCTTCTTTTATTCAGTGGCGGGTGGAAGCACGACTTGGAGCAGAGAAAAAGAATTTACACAGAAGGTGGCATATAGTCTGGATCAGGGGGCTGTGCTCATCAAAACAGAACGTGGAAAACTTGACACAATTTGTAAGGAAAACAGGGATCCAAAGGTATTCTGGCATGCAGAGAGCCAGGCATATATTATGACCCTGTGGCTGGAAGAAAATGATTTTGCAATATTACGTTCGGTTAATCTGGAAAACTGGACATTATCTCACCGGTTCACATTGGAGAAAGCATGGGAGTGCCCAGATTTATTACAGGTTTATGCAGAAGATGGCAGCAGCCGGTGGCTTTTCTGGAGTGCCGATGGTTTTTATTTTTTGGGTGATTTTGATGGGTATCAGTTTCAAACGGATGGAATCAGACACGAAGCATATTTCACGAAAGTTCCCTATGCCGCACAGACTTATGCAGGGATAAAGGACCGTATTATTTCGGTTCCATGGCTGCGCACAGAAAATGCAGAAAAGATGTATACGGGGACGATGGGCATCCCAAGAGAGCTTTCTCTGTATAAGGAAAAGGGACAATACAGACTGGCGCAAAACCCGATACGTGAACTGGAGTATAAAAAGCGAAAGGTATTCGATAGAAATCTGCAGGGAGAAGCGGTGAGACTGCAAAAGGAAAAGATTCCGCTGTTACTACAGACCCAGACGGAGAAAGCCGCGGATATCGAATGGAATATATACGGAAATACCATTTACTATCATCCACAGGAAGGAACTTTTACAGTGGAAAAGGAAGTTTATGAAATCGGAAAAGATTTGAAAGAATTTTCCTTCCTAATTGATGATGATGTCTTTGAAGTAACGGCAAATCATGGTATAATTGTAGGAGTAATAGAGCTGAAAAACAGGTCCTCGGTTCTGGAAGTACATTCCAGTAATCTTTCCCTGTTTGATATATACGAGATAGATTAGAGAAGTAAAGGTGGAGAGAAAAGTGGCAACTTTAAAAGATGTAGCAAAAGAAACAGGCTTAACCGTTAGTACGGTATCCCGAGTCTTAAACAATCGTGGTTATATTAGTGAAGCAACACGTGAGAATGTGTATCGTGCAATGAAAAAGCTGAATTATCAACCAAATGAAGTTGCCCGTTCCCTGTCCAAAAAGTCCACCAATACGATTGGTGTTATCGTACCGCATATTGGGCATCCTTATTTTGCAGAACTTATAAGTAATATCGAGAGTGCAGCGTACAAAAGTAAATATAAGATTTTATTATTTAATTCAAAAGAAAAGAATGAAAAGGAAATTGAATACATCGAGATGTGCAAGAGCAACCGTGTGGCAGGCGTGATACTGTGCAGCGGCAGAGTCGGGGTAAATGAATTTACAGAGCTGAATGTTCCCCTAATCACCATTGAACGCTATCTGGATCAGGGAACCGCGGCAGTAGAATGTGATAATCTGCAGGGCGGGAAGCTCGCAGCGCAACACCTGATATCCTGTGGCTGCAGGCATCTGCTACACTTTAGTGGTGTTACGGATGAGGAAATGCCCGCAGATGAAAGGGCAATCGGATTCAAAGTTGAATGTGACCAGAAGGGCATAAGCAATATCGAAATAAAGACAAGTGAATTGCAATACAATACATTGGAGTATCATGATTTTATTGAACACACGCTTAGAGAGTGTCCGGATACCGATGGTATTTTTGCAAGTAGTGATTTAATTGCAGCACAGTTACTTCAGGTCTGCGCAAAGATGAATATAAAAGTACCGGAACAGATGAAAATCGTAGGCTTTGATGATGTTAATATTGCATCACTGACCACACCAAGAATTACAACGATTCATCAGCCAATTAAGGAAATGGCAGAAATGGCAATCAGTCTGCTAATATGTGCAAGCGAAGGAAAATTGGTTGCAAGCCGGACTACGCTTCCAGTTACCCTGATAAAGAGAGAGAGTACCTGCTAGAAAATTGCAGGTATTTACAAATACTTTTTTTAGCGGTAAAATATTGTGAAATATAAATTCACACTGGAAAAACGCTAAAAGAGCGTTTTTTTCATGGATTGTTTGAATAAAGGAAGAGAAAGCGGAGGAAGTTAAAAATGGAAAAGAAGCAGTTGGATTGGGCAAACATTGGGTTCGGATACATGCCAACAGATGCAAGATATGTATCAAATTTTAAAGATGGCGCATGGGACGATGGCGTGATTACCGCAGATGCCAATGTAACATTAAATGAATGTGCCTGTGTATTTCAATATGCACAGACCTGTTTTGAAGGCTTAAAAGCTTACACGACAGAGGATGGACATATTGTCTGCTTCCGCCCTGACTTAAATGCTTCCAGAATGGCTGATTCTGCTAGGAGATTGGAAATGCCGGTATTCCCAGAGGATAAATTTGTAGATGCGGTATGCCAGGTGGTAAAAGCAAATCAGGCATGGGTACCGCCATATGGCTCCGGCGCTACCTTATATATTCGTCCTTATATGATGGGTACCAATGCGGTAATCGGTGTGAAACCGGCATCTGAATATCAGTTTAGAATGTTTGTTACACCGGTCGGACCATACTTTAAGGGCGGCGCAAAGCCTCTTACCATTACGGTAAGTGATTTCGACAGAGCAGCACCACATGGTACCGGTCATATCAAAGCAGGACTGAATTATGCAATGAGCCTGCATGCTTCCATTACTGCACATAGCAATGGCTTTGATGAGAATATGTTTTTAGACCCACAGAGCAGAACCAAGGTAGAAGAAACAGGTGGTGCGAACTTCATTTTTATCACAAAGGACGGCACTTTTGTCACACCGAAATCAGATAGTATTTTACCATCGATTACAAGACGTTCCCTTATGATTGTTGCGGAAAAATATCTTGATATGAAGGTAGAACATAGAGAAGTTTACTTTGACGAATTAAAGGATTTTGCAGAATGTGGTCTTTGTGGTACAGCAGCCGTTATTTCTCCAGTTGGAAAAATTAATGACCATGGAAAAGAAATTTGTTTCCCAAGCGGAATGAATGAAATGGGACCTGTGATTCAGAAATTATACGATACTTTAACCGGTATCCAGATGGGTCACATTGAAGATAAAGAAGGATGGGTTAAGACCATTTGTTAGTTTGCAGGTAATATAAGCAGAGGGAGTCGGTACACAAAATAACGTGTAGGCTCCCTTTTTTATGTGTTATACTTAGGGAAGAAAAGAAGGAGTACGCGATGAAATTTTTACACACGGGTGATTTACATATTGGAAAAACAGTGAATGAATTTTCACTTATAGAGGACCAGCGCTATTTTTTGAAGCAGATAGCAGCACTTGCCGCTGCAGAAAAGGTAGATGCTGTTGTAATTGCCGGAGACGTATATGACCGTTCGATTCCTTCCGCCGAAGCGGTTACGGTGCTGGATGAATTTTTATCGGAGCTGATTGCTCTGCGTGTTCCGGTACTTATGATTAGCGGGAATCATGATTCGCCTGAGCGTGTGGGATTCGCAGATGCAATTCTCGAGAAGCAGGGACTGTATATAGCGAGTACACCAGAAAAGGGTGCGAAGAAGGTGACACTTTCGGATGCATATGGAACGGTACATTTTCTGTTGATGCCTTATGTAAAGCCAGCGGTTATGGAGGCAAGGAATAATCAGGAAGCAGTCGAAAAAATGCTGCAGCAATTTCAGGAACCGGATTTGTCAAAAGAAAGAAATGTGCTGGTAACCCATTACTTTGTGACCAATGCCGGATTACCTCCGGAAGTATCGGACTCAGAAACTACCGTTAATGTCGGAGGTCTGGATAATGTGGAGGCAGAAACATTCCGGGGATTTGACTATGTAGCTTTGGGACATATTCATAAGCCACAGCAGATTGGTGACAGACCAGTTTATTATTCCGGCACACCGATAAAGTATTCCTTTTCCGAAGTGAATCAGGAGAAGGGAATCAATCTGATTACGCTGGGAGAAAAAGGCTGTTGCACGGTGGAGCGCAGAGAGATAAAACCTCTTCATGATATGCGTAAAATCACAGGGCACCTGGAGGAACTGATAAAACCGGAAATTGTGTCCCTGGCAGAACAGGAGGACTATATACAGGCAACCCTGTTAAATGAAGAAGAACTCATAGACCCAATCGGAACACTGCGTTCTGTTTATCCCAATACCATGCAGCTGATTCTCAAGAAAAATGAAATTGCAGGCACCAGTATTGATGTGGGGAATATACAGAGAAGCAAATCCATGCTGGAACTATATAAAGATTTTTATGAGATTGTAAGAGAGGAAGAATTAAAGGACGAACGATTAGAGGTCATCGTGCAGACCATCCGGGAAACAGAAGGAGGGGAGAATGTATGAAACCAGAAGTATTAGTATTATGTGGCTGGGGGCCTTATAAGGATGAAATAGTGATTGATTTTAGCACCTTTGGAAATCATGGACTTTTTCTGATTACCGGTCCGACAGGGGCTGGAAAGACGACGATATTTGATGCGATTTCCTACGCATTGTTTGGAGAGGTAAGCGGAAGCATGCGCACCAAAGAAGGGGTGCGAAGTGATTTTGCCAGTGCAGATACGAAGACCTATGTGCGGCTTACCCTGTCCCATGCAGGCAGGGAGTACCAGGTGGAACGGAATCCACAGTATAACCGCCCGAAGAAACGCAGGAGTGGGGAAAGCGTCTATACCAAAGAAAATGAAAATGCTGTGCTGCATTTGCCGGATGGAAAGAGTATCGAAGGCAACCGGGAAGTGAATGCAAAGATTCAGGAAATCCTGTCCATGGATTTTGAACAGTTCAAGCAATTATCCATGATAGCACAGGGAGAATTTACACGTTTATTAACGGCAAATTCCAAAGAAAAAACACAGATTTTTCGTAAGATATTCAGTACGCATAAATATGAGCAGTTTGCCAGCCTGCTGCACCAGAGGGCGGCAAGATTATATGTGGAAGTGATGACCTATCAGAATAAGATGGATGAAACGGTAGAGACCATGAAGCCACTGCTACAGACAGAGGAATGGAAACAGCTTACAGATAAGGATACGAAATATGCCTATGCACAGATAGCGGGTTACCTGCAGGAGGAACAGAAGGTACAGGAGGAAAAGCGGAGTGGTATTAGAAAAGTCGTGGAAAGCATCGAAAAAGAACGGTTAGTTTTTGAAAAGGAGATGCAGGCAGCAGAAGCCCGGAATAAACAATTCCGCGAATATGATATGGCTAAGGCGGAGCTGCAGAAGCTAACGGAACAAATGGATGAAATTGCAGCTATGATGCAGGCTCTGGAGTCAGCACGTGGTGCTGAAAAAGTAGAGGGAGCTTTTATCCAAAAAGAAGAAACAGAAAAACAATTACGAAATTTACAGAATAAGGAAGAAGTATTAAGACAGGAAATTGCGGAAATTATAGAAAGAGAAGCAGACTATCGGGAAGCCTATGAAAACCGCGAACCTTTGAAGGATATATTATTGACCATGCAGGAGTATATACAGGATAGTATGGTATATAAAGAAAAAGAAAACGGTCTGCAGAAAAAGGAAAAAGAATTGGAGAAGCAGCGTCAGGGCTACTTAAAGCTGGAGGGAGAAGTACAGAATGCCAAATATTCCTATGAGCAGATGGAAATGACAGTTCGTCACGCAATGATTGGCATTGTTGCCCGTACGGTTGTAGAAGGAGAACCCTGCCCGGTCTGTGGCTCCGTGGAACACCCACATATTGCACCTTTGGAGGAAAGTGTACCAAAGGAAGAAGAGGTACAGGCAAAGAAAGAGCTATACGAAGGAGCCAACGCAAGACTGTTACAATTGCATGGAGAAGTAGCGGATAGGAATGGAGAAATAAAAGCAGAGCGTCTGGAACAGGAAGCACGAAAAGAAGTACTTATTTTAAAGAGAAAGAAGTTTTCACAGGTATCTGTTATACTTACAGAGCTGCTCCGTCAATTCGTGCAGGAGGAATATGCAGATATTCTGCTTAAGCCTGAGGGAGAAGAAGTTTTTTTCATAAGTGCAACGGAGGGGAAGCGGATTGCATCGGCAGTGCAAAAGGCAATCGTGCAGGTAGAGAAAATTTGCAGTCAGGTACAAAAGCTCGGTGCAACCAAAGATACGAAACAAAAACTGCAGCATGAGATGAAAATAGAGATTACCGAGCAGGAAAAACAAAGCAAAAAGGCAGGGAAGGAGTTTCAGAAAACCTTGCAGGCGAACGGATTTCTGGAAGAAAAGCAATATCTGGAAGCCAAAAAACCAGCAAAGGAAGTGACTCAGCTACAAAAGAGAATCGAACAATATCAGCAGCAGGTGGCATCGAACAAAGATTATGTAAACCGCTTGAAAAGTGCTCTAAAGGGAAAAGACAAGGTAGATATGCAGGAACTGATTCTTACACGGGAAAAGCTGGATGCCAAAAAGAAAGATACAGCAGCAGAAAAAACCGCCGTGGAATTGTTATGTGCGCAGGTAAAAGCCGCCTGCAGCTCCCTGCGCACCAAGCTGAAGGAAACCGCCGTGGTAGAAACAGAATACGGTATCATAAAAGATCTGGATAATCTCACGATAGGAAATAATGCAAAACGTCTGGTATTTGAGCAATATGTGCTGATTAGTTATTTTGAAGAAGTGCTCCGTGCAGCAAATAGCAGATTGCAGAAAATGACAGCCGGAAGGTACCTGCTTTCCCGTGTGGAAGGGGTAAGCGATGGCAGGACAAAGGATAATTTTGAGATACAGGTACTGGATAACTATACCGGTAAATATCGTCTTGCAAGGACGCTTTCCGGTGGAGAGTCCTTTAAAGCATCGCTGGCATTGGCGTTGGGAATGAGTGATATCATACAGGCAGCAAATGGTGGTATCCGCGTGGAAACTTTATTTATCGATGAAGGATTTGGCTCGCTAGATGCCGAGTCTTTGGATATGGCATGTGAAACCTTATTATCGCTTGTGGATAAGGAACGTTTCATAGGAATTATTTCTCATGTTCCGGAACTAAAGGAGCGTATTTCGAAGCAGTTAATTGTTGAAAAAACTAATGTGGGAAGTAAAGTGCATTTAATATTATAAGGGAATAAAAAATAAAAATTTATGCGAAAGCGTGAAGACAGGAGCGGACAATGGAACAAAATTATGATGTAGTCATTATAGGAGCAGGACCGGGAGGTATTTTCTGTGCCTATGAATTAATGGAAAAGAAAAGTGATTTAAGGGTATTGATGATAGAAAAAGGGCGCTCTATCGAAAAGAGAAACTGCCCGAAACGAATTACAAAGGAATGCGTAGGCTGTAGTCCATGTTCCATTACGACTGGTTTTGCAGGAGCCGGCGCTTTTTCTGACGGCAAACTTTCATTATCGCCAGATGTTGGTGGAAATCTGCCAGAAATCTTAGGCTATGAGAAAACAGAAGCTTTGATACAGGAATCGGACCAAATTTACCTAAAGTTTGGTGCTGATACGAAGGTTTATGGAGTAGACAAGGAAAAGGAGATACGTGAAATCAGAAGAAAGGCAATTAATGCAAATTTAAAGCTGGTAGAATGCCCTATCAGGCATCTTGGAACGGAAGAGGGGTATAAGATTTATGAGCGTTTGCAGCATCATTTGGAAGAAAAGAGGGTAACCATTTTATTTAACACGATGGTAGATAAGATTATTATTGAAGAAAATGAAGCAAAGGGTATTATTACGGATAAAGGGGATGTCATTTATGCAAACCAGATTGTATCCGCAGTAGGACGTGAAGGCGCTGACTGGTTCCATGGTGTCTGCGAGGCGGAAGGGATTGAAACGATGGTGGGAACAGTAGACGTCGGCGTGCGTGTTGAGGTACGTGACGAAATCATGCAGTTTTTGAATGAAAATCTATATGAGGCAAAATTGATTTATCATACACCGACCTTTGATGATAAGGTAAGGACTTTTTGTACGAATCCATCCGGTGAGGTGGCGACGGAGTATTATGATAATGGACTGGCAGTGGTAAATGGGCATGCATATAAATCGAAGGAACATAAAACCAATAATACGAACTTTGCCCTATTGGTTTCCAAAAACTTTACAAAGCCTTTCCGTACCCCGATTGAATACGGAAAACAAATTGCCCAATTGTCGAATATGCTATGTGGTGGTAAAATCATGGTTCAAACCTTTGGTGATTTTAAGCGTGGACGAAGAACGACCGAGGAACGTCTCTGCCGCAATAATCTGATGCCGACCTTAAAGGATGCTGTTCCGGGCGATTTATCGCTGGTATTCCCTCACCGCATCATGGTGGATATTATCGAGATGATAGAAGCATTGGATAAGGTGACCCCTGGGATTGCTGCAGAGGAAACCCTGATGTATGGGGTAGAAGTAAAATTCTATTCCAACAAGGTCGTTGTAAACACGGATTTTGAAACAAGTGTAAAGGGTTTGCGCGCAATTGGTGATGGCGCCGGTGTTACCAGAGGCTTACAGCAAGCATCTGCAAATGGAATCAGTGTTGCAAGAAGTATCCTTGCTATGTTAGGGTAATATATGGAGATGATTCTCTATGCTTCCTGGCAGAGAACATTTCCATTCAGGAGACGCTCTCGCTCGGTTTCATGCGTAGTGGTACATAATGCAGCATAAAACGCTACATAAGTACCAACGCATTCAAACGCTCCTTCGTGGAAATGTTTTCTGCCAGGAAGCATAGGGAATCATTCCAATAGAAAGTGAAATGGAATCAATATAAAGAATTAGAATAAAAACTAACATAAGCGAATAAGAGAAAGTTAAGGAAAATGAAATATAGGAATCAAAAGAATGCGAAACAGAAAATTGCATATTGGAAAAGGGTGGCATGTGCGGGACTAGCTGCGATACTGGCAGGTGGTTTGATTACGGGGTGCGGAATTGCGGATATGCAGGATAAGAAAATCGTGCTGACGACGGGCTTTGCGAGTGATGAGGTCTTTCGGATTGACCGGACAGCCTGTACGGTGCCGGAGGTCATGGTGTATTTGACGAATACGCAGAATCAGTATGAAAGTGTATTTGGTAAGGAAATCTGGGAAAAAGACTTACAGGGAGAAAATCTGGAAGATAGTATCAAAGGGAATGTACTGGCACGTATTGCACAGATTAAAGCTATGAATCTGCTTGCGAAGCAGCATGCAATCATCCTGGATACACAGGAACTTAAGGTGGCAGGAAAGGCAGCACAGGTATATTATGATTCATTGAATGAAACAGAAAGAAAAGAAATGGGTGTAGACCTTGCAGTTCTGCAAAAGCTATACGAGGAGTATGCACTGGCGAATAAGGTATACAATGATATTATCAAGGATATTAATCCGGAAATCAGTGATGATGAGGCCAGAACCATTACTGTCCAGCAGATATTTTTTAAGACGTATACCCTGAATGGAAAAGGCGAAAAGGAAGAGGTTTCACAGGAAGAAAAAGAGAAGATATACGAAGAAGCAAAGAAGGTTGATGCGCTTGCGAAAGAAGGAAAGGATTTTTCAAATCTGATAGAAACCTATAGTGATGATAAGGTGGCAACCTATTCTTATGGAAAAGGAGAAATGGAAGAAACCTTTGAAAAAGCAACCTTTGAGCTTGGGAAGGACGAAATCAGTGATGTGATTGAGAGTTCCTCCGGTTACCATATTGTCAAATGTATCAGTACGTTTGACCGTGAAGAAACTGATGCAAACAAAGTGAAAATAGTGGAACAGCGTAAGAAGGAAGTGTTTAATGAAGAATATGATGTATTTTTATCTACATTAACCAGAAATCTGAATACGCGGTTATGGGAAAAGATTACTTTTATTTCAGATGAACAGCTTACGACAAAGAGCTTCTTTGATATCTATAATCAGTACTTTTCAGAAGAAAATAATAATGAAACCAGATAGTTTATTAAATTTTAATATTTTGCAAACCCTTGAGTTTATGCGGTTTGTACAAAATTGCTAGCACTCATGCCAAATGAGTGCTAATTTTGTCTTGACTTTTTATTTTGGCGGCATTAGAATTTGTTTTAGTTAGTAATATAAGCAATGAGAAAGGAACGTGACAAAAATATGGCAGAGAAACATGGTAGTTTATCAATTAACAGTGACAATTTATTCCCAATTATAAAGAAATGGTTATATTCAGATCATGATATTTTCTTTAGAGAATTAATTTCAAATGGCTGTGATGCAATTACAAAACTAAAAAAACTTGAGATGATGGGTGAGTACACATTGCCGGAAGGTTATGAAGCAAAGATTCAGGTAATTGTAAATCCGGACGACAAGACCCTGAAGATTATCGATAATGGTCTTGGTATGACGGCAGAAGAAATTGAAGAATATATCAACCAGATTGCATTTTCCGGTGCAACGGATTTCATTGAAAAATATAAAGACAAGACAAATGATGACCAGATTATTGGACATTTTGGTCTGGGCTTCTATTCTGCATTCATGGTAGCAGATAATGTGCACATTGACTCACTTTCTTTTAAAGAAGGAAGTAAGGCTGCACACTGGGAATGTGATAATGGTACAGAATTTGATATGAAAGATGGTACCAAAGATACCGTTGGAACGGAGATTACTTTATTCCTGAATGAAGATTGCTTAGAATTCTGTAATGAATATAAAGCAAGAGAAGTAATCGAAAAGTATTGTTCTTTTATGCCGGTAGAAATCTTCTTAAGCAAAGCAAATGCGGAACCGGAATATGAAACCATCTTACCGGAAGAAAAGACAGAAAAAGATACGGTCATTGAAACGGTTGTGGAAGAGGCAAAAACAGAAACAAAGAAAAATGATAAGGGCGAGGAGGAAGTTGTTGAAATATCTCCACGTACAGAAAAACTGAAAATCTTAAAAAGACCGGTTGCCCTGAACGACGTACATCCTCTTTGGACGAAGCATCCAAATGAATGCAGCAAAGAAGATTACATTGGCTTCTACCGAAAGGTATTTCAGGATTATAAGGAGCCATTGTTTTGGATTCATCTGAACATGGATTATCCATTTAATTTGAAGGGTATCTTATACTTCCCTAAGATTAATATGCAATATGAGTCCATCGAAGGAACGATTAAATTATACAATAATCAGGTATTCGTAGCAGATAATATCAAAGAAGTAATTCCAGAATTTTTAATGCTCCTAAAGGGTGTCATTGACTGTCCGGATTTACCACTGAACGTGTCCAGAAGTGCCTTACAGAATGATGGATTTGTTAAGAAAATATCAGAGTATATTACGAAAAAAGTGGCAGATAAATTATCTGGAATGTGTAAAACAGAAAAAGAAGAATACGAGAAATACTGGGATGATATTAATCCATTTATCAAATTTGGCTGCTTAAAAGATGATAAGTTCTGTGAGAAAATGACAGACTATATTTTATTCAAGAATTTGGATAACAAATATATGACATTACCGGAATGCCTGGAAGTAAAGAAAACGGACCCAGATGAAGTATCTGGAGAAGCAAGTGCAGTAGATGAAGATGGCAATAAGGTAGAAGCAGAAGTCGTAGATGACAATGCAGAGGTTGTGGAAGAAAATGGTGAAACAGACGCAGAAGAAGCGAAAGAAAAGGTTATCTACTACGTAACAGACCCTGTACAACAGAGCCAGTATGTCAATATGTTCAAGAAAGCCAAAATGGATGCCGTCATTTTAACAGATAACATTGACCAGCCATTTATCACACAGCTAGAGTCTAAAAATGAGAATGTGAAGTTCCAGAGAATCGATGCAGATTTGACCGATTCCTTAAAGACGAAGACTTCCAAAAAGGCAGAAAAAGAATTAGAGGAGCAGGCAAGTACTATTTCAGAAGTATTTAAGAAAGCTCTGAAGAAAAAAGATATGAATGTGAAGGTTGAGAAATTAAAGAATAAGGATATTTCCTCCATGATTACCTTATCCGAAGAAAGCAGACGTATGCAGGACATGATGAAAATGTATTCTATGCCTGGTATGGATATGGGAATGTTCGGTGCAACTGGAGAAGGCGAAACCCTTGTCTTAAATGCAAACAACCAGTTAGTGCAATACATCCTGGACAGTAAAGACGGTGAAAATGTTCCGGTAATCTGTGAACAACTGTATGACCTCGCAAAATTACAACAGGCACCATTAGCACCAGAAGCCATGACAAACTTTGTGGCACGCTCTAATAAAATTATGATGTTACTTGCAAAATAGGTATTTGTACGAAACATATTTATAATGTATTAAAATAATAAGAGTCCAAAAAGAAAATGATACCTATATGACATTTTCTTTTTGGACTCTTATTTTTATGTGCAATATATGATAGCTAGTAGATAGGCTCTGCGATGCGGGACACGCCGACGAAGATATTGGATATTTCATACCAGGTGGCGTAATCAATGACACCGGTTTGTGGCAGGTTAAAAATTCTCTGAAAGGTGGAAACTGCATTTGCGGTAGCAGGTCCATAGACACCGTCAGTGGATATCACAGGAAGTGCGGGATAGTTTTGAGCAATGCGGTTTAGTTGTGTCTGAACCTGTGATACTTTACTTCCGGTGGCACCGATGGAAAGGTTATAGCCGGGCCAGGAGGCTGGTACACCAGAGATGTATTCGGAGGTATTGATAAACATATCGTTCCCATAGTAATAGCGAATAATTTCAATTGGTGTATACCCTTCTTCACCGAGGTATTTGGAACCCCACTGGCTTAACCCATCACAGGTAACACGGTTGCCATCACAGTAGGGGGTAAAGATAGGCTGGCGGACACCGGGTCTGGAGAGATAATTGGCAAATATATTGTCCACTACCAGGTCAACATTGGAATAGATATTTCGTCCGTAAATCCATTTCTGGTCATAGGCAGTGGAATTAGTAATGGTAAAATCATATCCCTTGTTCCGATACCATTCCGTATACACCCGATTCATTGTGAAGGACAAGATTGCTAGTGTGTTGGCATAAATGGTATTTTCAGGCCAGGTGGCATAAATCTCGCTGGATACTACATTTTTGATGTAATCTTTGTAACGTACATAATAATTTGGGGCACTGGCATCGTTTGGCAGACCGGCATGGACCACTACATATTCCGGGATGACGACGCGGCTTAGTACGATCTCACCGGATTCGTCCATCGGTTTGATTTCGTCTTCCGGTATTTTGGGTGGATAGTCACCATAGAGCGTATGGTCACCGATTGTGATGACATCTTCCGCAGATTTGGCGGTTTCCAGGGGTGTCATAGTAACAGGCTGTAAGGCTTCTGTATCAGCCAATATTTCTGTTCCCGATATGGAGGTTGGCTCGTATCCAGGTGCTTCTATGAGCAAATCATATTCGGAGTAGGGACGTACTTCGGAAGGCTCCAGACTGTATTCAATAGGAGGAGCGGGTAAATCGATTTGCTGGCTTCGACCAGACTCATTTGTGGTTAACTGCTCGAAGACCGAATTTGTAAGATTGGCAGGCGGCATATTTGGGCGTTCATTGGAGTCTCTGGTTATGGAAATACTTATTTTAGCATCTTTGATGGGGATAAGACCAATAGAAGAGGTGACATTGATTTCTAACTGACCGTAATCAGGCATATAAATACCTCTGCATATTCTGTTTATTATAGGATATGCAGAGACATCGGTATGGTGCGAATCCATAGAAGGATTCGGAGCAGAAGGGGGAGCGGCTGAGGTGTGGTGACAATTGCATATGTGGTATTTGTTTTTTATTCCATTGTACAGAAATAAGAATCTCTAGGTATTCCCTTGTAATCATTTGGAATCTTTCCACAACCGGCTTACATTCGCCTTCCATGGCTCAGGTAAGCCTCTTTCAGACATCGTGTCTGAAAGTTGTTAGAACGACATGGGAATACCAAGAATTTCTAATTTCTTCCCAAAGTCATTCAAAACAAATACCACATATGCAATTGTCAACACACCTCGGCCGCTCCCTCTTCTTCCCCGAATCCTTCTATATATCATTTTAATCTAGATTTAGTTTTTTATTTAACAGATAGTAATTGATGAGATAGAAGGCAATTCCCAGGACAATGACGATTACGGTTTCAATGAACAGAAATACCCCCAGTATCTGTGTAAGTGTTATATTGCTAAAAAGGGTCAACCCCGTAAATGGAAGGGTACCAAAAGAGCAAACTGTCTGAAGTACCATATACAGTCCAATATAGCAGACAATAGAGGCCATTACTTTATGCTTGCG
>JAQUYA010000081.1:0-5591 GCA_028692055.1 Lachnospiraceae bacterium
AACCCCCAATAGTGGCGGCATCAAATGCTAACTGTAATCCGCGGAAGGTTTCTGTATCCGGCTCCTCAAAGGTAATCTGAGCCAAATCATAGAAATCTACTCTTTTCCCTTTCATAGGACGTCTGTCCGGATAGAATAAGGCATACTGAATCGGTAATTTCATATCCGGTGCCCCTAGCTCTGCCATAATACCACCATCCACAAACTCTACCATGGAATGAATCACACTCTGTGGCTGTACAACAACCTGAATACGGTCAAGATCCACGCCAAACAGCCACTTCGCCTCCATAACCTCCAGCCCCTTATTTACCAGAGTAGCAGAATCTATCGTAATCTTTCTTCCCATAGACCAATTCGGATGCCGAAGGGCATCTTCTACTGTCATTTTGGCAAGCTCTTCTCTTTTTTTTCCACGAAATGGACCGCCGGAAGCCGTCAATAAAATCTTTGCAACACGTTCCGGATTTTCTCCATTTAAGGACTGGAATATTGCGCTATGTTCACTGTCCACCGGATAAATCTTTACACCCTTTTTGGCTGCCAATGGCATGATGATGTGCCCTGCCGTAACCAATGTTTCCTTATTTGCAAGTGCAATCGTCTTTCCCTGCTCAATAGCTGCAATCGTCGGTCGAATCCCAATCATTCCAACAATTGCCGTAACCAGTATCTCGACCTCCGGCAACGTGGATATTTCGATTAAACCATCCATTCCAAACAGTACCTTTACCTGCAAATCAGCAACCCTGGACTGTAAATCCTTCGCCGCTGTTTCTGTCCACATTACCGCATAAGCTGGATGAAACTCCCGAATCTGCTCCTCCATACGCGTTACATTCGTTCCGGCAGCAATTGCAATTACCTGCAGATCTGTATTTTCTCTCACTATTTCTAAAGTCTGTGTTCCAATCGAACCCGTAGAACCCAATATCGCAATCTTTTTCATATTCATAACCATGCCCTTCTCCCCGACTATACTTTTATAATTGATTCATCAAAAAGTATGCCAGAAAATAAATCATTGGTGCTGCAAACAGTACACTATCAAATCGGTCCATGACTCCTCCATGTCCCGGAATCAGTTTACCATAGTCTTTTATATCATGATTTCTCTTAATTGCAGAAGCCGCCAGATCCCCGACCTGTGATATCATTGCTCCGACCGCCCCAATAATAGCAAATACAAGAACCAATTCTTCTCCAGTCAAAACATAACGTTCCACATATAATCCAAATAGTGCTCCTACCAATGACGAACCGGCGATACCGCCTATTGCTCCCTCAATGGACTTCTTCGGACTAAGCTTAGGTGCCATTTTATGTTTTCCAATCATAACACCCACCAGATATGCACAGGTATCGCATATCCATGAGCTGATAAAAATCAGCCACACAACGTATATACCATGTTTTAGATTTCTGGTTAAGTAGAGGAACGATAAAAGTGCCGGTGCATATACTACGCAAAAGAAAGTTCCCATCACTTCACCTGACTTAAATTTGGGAAAGGCAAAAACATATACAAACATGATAGCCATAAATGTAAGAATTAACGCAAAACACATGGCGGTTTCTGTTTTTGCAAAAAACATCGCCAAATAGTATATTGTGATTCCAAGTACTCCTGCGGTTTCCAGCGCATTTATTTTTTTATCCTTTTCATGGACTCCAATTGCCTTTGTCAGTTCAAAAAAAGCAATCAGGGATAACATATACAATACGACTGCAAGCACTGCTCCCCCTGTCAATATAACTGCTAACGCAATTACTACTAACATGACAGCGCTCAAGGCTCTCTTGTAAAACATATTACTTTTCCTCCTCTATTAAGCCAAACTTACGGTTTCTATTATTATACGCTTCTACCGCTTTTATTAATTCTTCCTTTGTAAAATCTGGCCAGGATACTGGTGTAAAATAAAGTTCTGCATAAGCAATCTGCCATAAAAGGAAGTTGGATATTCGTTCTTCATTACAGGTTCTTATCAATAAATCAGGATCTGGTAAATCATGCGTATCCAGCATACTATTTACCAGATCTTCCGTAATTTCTTCCTGTTTCAAATTTCCAGCGGCCACCTGTCCGGCAATCTTCTTTGTCGCACGCACAATTTCATCCCTGCTACCATAATTAATAGCTATTTGAAAATGCAACCCATCATTCTCCCTGGTTGACTCTTCCAATTCTTCAATCCTGTTTCTGATGTCTTCATCCAGGCGGGTCTTATCACCAATTACCCGAACGCACATCCTGTTTTTAGCGGCTGTTTTCAGACAGGTTTTCATGTAATTACGCAGTAATTTCATTAAGGCATCCACTTCCTCCTGTGGACGATTCCAGTTTTCCGTAGAAAAAGCATAAACAGTCAAATACTGTATTCCCATTTTATAAGCTGCCTCACAGATGACTTCTACTGTTTTGGCACCCTGTACATGACCATAGTTTCTTGGCATTCCTTTACTCTTTGCCCATCTTCCATTTCCATCTAATATAATTGCCACATGATTTGGAACCTTCATCATAATCTCCTATTACATAAGTAAGGGAACAAGACCGGAATATCGTCTGCTCCCTTACCTGTACATTATCTTATTCTAAAATTATACGGTTAAAATTTCTTTAGATTTATCTTCTACTAATTTCTCGATATCCTTGACCGCTTTGTCTGTCATCTTCTGCAATTCATCTTCCAATTGTTTGATTTCATCCTCTGAAATTTCTGTTTTTGCTAATTTCTTAAAGGCATCATTCCCATCACGTCTGATATTACGCGTTGCAACTTTTGCTTCTTCCCCTTTTTTCTTAACATCCTTCACTAATTCTTTTCTACGTTCTTCTGTTAATTCCGGGAAAACCAAACGAATAATCTGTCCATCATTGGAAGGATTGATTCCGATATCAGATGTCATAATTGCTTTTTCAATTTCCTTGATTAATGCTTTTTCCCAAGGTGCTATCTGAATAATTCTAGCTTCCGGAACCGTGATATTACCTACCTGCTGAATTGGTGTCGGGGTACCATAATAATCTACTTTTAATTTATCCAATAAATGTGGATTGGCACGTCCTGCTCTAATTGTTTGGTAATCTGCTGCCAAAAATTCATAAGCCTTATTCATTTTATCTGCATATACTTGTAATCTTGCGTCCATTTGTCTTCCTCCAAATTATGCTACACGGTTACTTTTGTTCCGTTGAATTTACCATTTACTGTGTTTACAATGCTGTTTTCTTCATTTAGGCCAAATACCCACATTGGCATTTTATTATCTCTCGCCAGAATAGATGCTGTCATATCTACTACCTGTAGGTTTTTTTCAATTACTTCATCAATGCTTACTTCCTCATATTTCTTTGCCTCTTTATTCGTCCTTGGGTCATCATCATATACACCATCGACTGCTTTGGCAAGCAAAATCACCTCTGCCTCAACCTCTATTGCTCTCAGTACGACACCGGTATCCGTTGAGAAATACGGATGTCCAGTACCACCTGCAAAGAAAACAACCATTCCTTTTGCAAAATATTTGTTTGCTCTATCCTTGGAAAATAACTTTGTAAAAGAGCCACATTCAAATGGTGTCAATACATTCGTCATCATTCCCGTTGCTCTGAAAATTTCTGATACATAAATACAGTTCATAATGGTTGCAAGCATTCCAATCTGATCTGCTTTGGTTCGGTCTATATTTTCACTGGTACGCCCCCTCCAAAAGTTGCCTCCACCGATTACGATACCCACCTGTATGCCTGCATCTACTAATTCTTTTACCTGCACTGCTACTTTGCGGACTGTTTCCTCATCAAATCCTGTTTTCTTCGGTCCTGCAAGTGCTTCACCACTTAATTTTAACAAGATTCTTTTCATATTAATAACCATACCTTTCTCTCAGCCTATAAAAATTTATTTTCAACCTACACACGTTTATTTGAATTCGTCAAAGAAGTTTATCGGGTTTACATCTGCATAACATTGTGAACATAATCCTTCAATTACCGCACCGTTGTTAATCTGTACAGATTTTGATTTGATATTTCCCATAACAATAGCAGAAGTATCCAGGATAACTGCTCCCTGTACATCGATATCTCCCTTTACTGCTCCTGCAATGACTGCACTTGTTGCTGTAATATTTCCAATAATAACACTGCTAGCACCAATTTTTACGGTACCTGCCGTATGTACTTCACCAATGATTTTTGCTGCATCTGCAAACACTTCCGCTGCTTTGGAGTTTCCTTTTACACTTCCTGTAATATTTAATTTTCCAAGAATATCAATGTCACCCTCAATGCTTCCAATGATATCTAAGGATCCCTTTGATTTCACATTTCCTATGATTTCCATTCCCTGTGTAATAATTGCTGTTTCATCAATTGGTTCTTCATTGTTAAACTCATTTGACATTGTTTTTTCCGCCTTTGCATGTTTTTCTTTTACTGCTCTCATTTCTTCCATCACACTCTTCATGAGTTCTTCGGTATCATCTTCAATGGCTTCCTGTATGGAATCTTCCGAAATTGTTTCCACACTCTTTTCCTCTTGAGCTGGCTCTGTAACTTCCGGCATTTCCACATTTTTCTCTGCTGCTTCATCCAACGGTTGTGCTGCAATTGCATCAACCATTACTTCCAATGACATTTCCTGTGGTTGTACATTTTCTCCTATGCTATCTGTTTCATATTCTTCCTGTGATACCTCATCAGAATATTCTTCGGCTTCTGGCGTTTCCTCTGTCTCTGATATTTCTTCGTTCACTTCTTCCGTCGTATCCAAACTATCATCATCCATCATTTCCGTTACTGCCTGTGATAAATCTTCCTTTAAATCCTGAAAAAATCCCATTTCATTTCCTCCGTCATCTTTTATACATTTTTCTATGGCTCTGTTGCTGTTTCTACCTTAGCTGTTACATGTTGAACAGGTACCGTTTCGTCCGTAATTGGTACAATCACGTTATCGTCCATATTCTGTATTTGCTCTATAAGCATTGGCAATGCTTCCACCGTTGTCCGCTTATCATTGGCATCATGCATCAATATCATTGCTTCCCTATTATAAACTTCTATTTTACTCAAACAGTTGCTTACGATTTTATCTGTACTCAAATTGGGTGCATCTGCATCACCACTTGCAATATTCCAGTCGTAATAAATAATCTCATTTTTATTCAGATATTGAATTAGTTCCTGCATATTCACACGACTAACCTGATTACTACTGCCCCCTGGAAATCTTACATAATGTGATTTCACTCCGGTAATTTCATATAAATAATCCTGCAGCTTCGTTAAATCTTCTATATATGCTTCTTTTGACGCATATATTTCATTATATTTATGACTAAAGGAATGCATCCCCAATGTGTGCCCTTCTGCAACAATTCTTTTATAATTGTTTATAGAAACTGCATCCGTTTTTCCTACCACAAAAAAGGTTGCTTTTACATTGTATTCCTGTAAAACATCTAATATTTTTGAAGTATTTGCACTTGGTCCATCGTCAAAGGTCAGATATACTCTTCTCCTCGTGTCCATGTTCGTTTCTGCTTCCTGTCCGCTCTTATTTTCTTCTGACACTTCACCC
>JAQUYA010000081.1:5691-12363 GCA_028692055.1 Lachnospiraceae bacterium
CCGTTTTTCATATTGTGTCCATAGATTATGGTATTATAATCCGTGAAATCAGGTGCATTATTACAATCCACAAATATGCTTGCCATACTATTCTTTTCTTTTTCAAAGGTATAATGTGTATAGTATTCATTATCAGTTCCCTGCACCACCGGATAGCTAATCGCCAATGGCGCATAACTGATCCACCCAATGACATCCTTGTTTATTCCACTGAGTTTTGCAAAATCAATCTGTAGAAAAGGTTCTGCTTCCTTATTCCCTGAAATACCTTTTTCCCTGGTAATTATTGCAGCCTGCAGATTATGGTACTCTGCTTCTCCTCTTCCATATTCGCTATAGATAGCTATCAGTTTCCAAGCAGATACCCCAATGATAACAACTGCAATAACCGGTATTAAAAGTCCTATTTTTTTCATTGTCAGCTCCTCTACAAGTAGAAAAACCTCGCATTATCATGTGAGGTTTTTCTACTTGTATTTGATATCCTTTTTCTATCTTCTAATAACCAAACTCCTGTGCCCAATACCATTGTCCATCCGTACCCAGAGTAATTGCTATTGCAACCGTTTTAAAGTCGGCATTCATAATATTGGCTTTGTGTGTTGGGGAATTCATCCATGCGTCTACTGCACTGCCCGCACTTGAATATCCTCTTGCAAGATTCTCCCCATACATCAACTGACTATTTACCGTCCACCAATCGCTCCCATTCGGTCTGGTATGAGAAAACAATTGTGCTGCCTCGGCGGCACGTACATTTGTAGACGAGAGTAAATCGGCGCTCCATGTCAATGCCGTTAGTCCAGCTCCTGCCCTTAACTCATTAACTTTGTTAAATGCCTGCGTTGCCTCTTCTTGAAAAGTAGCTGTCTGTGTTGAATCTGCTGTTGACGCCTCGCCTGCCAGCGCAATTGCTTCATCGTCAATATATATTTCACTACTGTCATAATCACTTGGATTTCTCTGCACCGCCTGACCAGTTAACTCCCCTTCTTCTTTTCCACATGCAATAAGTTGAACTGACAATGCTGTTAAAACTAACATCGTGATTATTTTTCTTGTAATTTTACATTTCATGCCTGCTCCCCCTTTATGATGTAATCATTTATTAATGATTCTCTAAAAGCAGTCGGTTCTACATAATATCTAGAGCATAGCATTATTTTTATTCTTTGTCTATAGCTATCTGCTCCTCTAATATTTCATTGATTCCGTCCATTGATTTTGATAAATAGTCGCCGACAATTCTGGCTTTTGCATCTAATACCTGTTTCTCTGCATAACTACACCCACTTTCGTTAATATCCGCAATGACTTCCTCCGCGATTACCTGTGCTTTATATAGCTCTGACTTTACATTTTCTAACCGTATTTCTTGTTTATCTATCATAATAGAGAATCACACCCTTCTTATGTTCTTATTTGTTTCCTATTTTGCTTCCCATTCTACTTTTTTATGCATAGTCTTTCTTATGCCAATAATGTTATCATACCGATGTGTAAAATGCTACATTTTGTTTCCTTGCAAAATAGTTTTTTCTGTATACTTCTAGCAGAGGCAGGTGAAAAAAAATGGAAAATAAACAACTAGGTCAATTCTTAAGAGATTTGCGTAAATCTTTTGGTTACAAACAAGAATATGTTGCCTCCGCTCTTGATGTATCAAGACAAGCTTATTCTCATTATGAAACAGGACGGGGAATTCCTTCAAATGAAGCCTTATATAAAATAGCAGGTTTATATAACATTCCATTGGAAACACTCATTGAAAAATCTGTCGTATCAGATATACCTTCCAACTACGGCGGACAATCTTTAGAAGAAGACGAAGTCGCAAAATTTCTGCATTTTTTGAACAGCAAAGAAAATATTTTACGTTTGAAATATTTATCCCGAAGGGAGAAAGAACTCTTGTATTATTTTAATGACCTTTCTGTAAAAGACCAATCGGAAATCATTGCATTTATAAAAGTAAAATTACATAACTTAAGCTAAAATCTTATATTTACAAAAAAGATGCATTACTATTAAAAACAGCAATGCATCTTTTTCATTCAGAATTCTATTTTAATAATGCAATTAATCGGCTGGTTCCTAATCTGTCTGCACCAAGTTCGATAAATTTTTCTGCATCTGCAACGGTAGATACCCCACCTGCCGCTTTTACCTTCACATCTTTTCCTACGTTCTTACGCATAAGCTCCACATCTTCAAAAGTAGCTCCTGCGGTCGAAAATCCCGTAGAGGTCTTGATAAAGTCTGCACCTGATTTGGTTACCACATGGCACATCTCGATTTTTTCCTCTTCTGTCAACAGGCAGGTTTCAATGATTACTTTTAATAGCTTACCGCCACATGCCTCTTTTACTTCTTTAATTTCTTTTAATACTTCTTCATATTTTCTGTCTTTTACCATGCCAATATTGATAACCATATCAATTTCATCTGCACCATTTGCAACTGCATCCTTTGTTTCGAATACTTTAGCTGCCGTTGTCATATTTCCATTTGGAAATCCAATAACCGTACAAATAGCCAGTTTATCCTGTACATATTCTTTTGCAGGTTTTACATAAAATGGTGGAATACAAACGGATGCAGTCTGGCTATCCATTCCTTCCTGACATAAAACACGAATCTGTTCCCATGTTGCTGTCTGCTTTAACAATGTGTGATCCACTCTTTTTAAAATCTCTCTCTTATCCATTTTTGCTCCAATCTGCGGTCTGATACCGCACTTCTCTTTTATTTACTGTTTTCCTTATCCTGCTTTATCAATAGACGGATTGCTTCAACACCTACTTTAATTGCAGATTCTGTGTCATGCACGATTGGATTTTCCAGCCCTGCCTTTTGACGTTCCTGATTTCCCACTACTAAAAAATCAGAACCGCATCTCACCCGAAGATGACTTGCTATCACAAATAACGCTGCAGATTCCATCTCAGAAGCTTTGCAGCCCAACCGCAGCCAGGCTTCCCATTTATTTAACAGTTCGTAGCTAACCGGTTTCGTAGCTGGATCGTGTTGTCCATAAAAGGCATCCTTACATTCCACTACCCCTGCATGATAGGAATAACCTAATTTTTTGGCTGCCTGTACCAATGCATTTGTAACTTCTAAGTCTGCTACCGCTGGAAATTCAATCGGTGCATACTCCTTACTGGTTCCTTCCATGCGGATAGCTCCCGTTGCAATCACAATGTCACTTCCCTTTACCTCTAAGTCCATACCACCGCAAGTGCCTACACGAATAAATGTATCCGCTCCACAATTTACCAGTTCCTCCAACGCAATTGATGCAGACGGTCCGCCAATTCCTGTAGAGGTAACACTTACTTTCTCTCCCTCCAAGTAACCGGTATACGTCACAAATTCCCTGCTATCTGACACCAAAACTGGATTCTCAAAATGACCCGCTATCTTCTCACAGCGTTTTGGGTCACCCGGTAAAATCACATAACGTCCCACATCGCCTTTTCGAATTTGCAAATGATATTGTAAACCAACTTCACCTGAATAGTTCTGCATAGCTTCTCTCCTTTTCTTCTTTATTATTTCATCAACTTGTCTATTTTACTTTTCCTATAATTCTATTTGTATAGTAGCATTATTTCATTGTTTATGCAATTTTTCTATTACAGGGAGGCGAATGCATGGAAAAGAAGTTAAAGCACGTAAAGGTTTATGATACACTCTATGCGCAGATTAAAGATGGCCTGTTTCCTATTGGAAGCAGTCTTCCTTCGGAACCGGAGCTAGCTTTGCAAATGGAAGTAAGCCGCATGACACTTCGACGTGCACTTGCACTTCTACAGGAAGATAATCTGGTAGAGAATATCCGTGGAAAAGGAAATTATATCAAATCAAATACACAGATGCAGCCAAATATCGGTAACATTATATTCCTTCTGATTCCTTTCAGATGCATCTTCATGGCAAACCAATTTCGTAGATACTTTTTGCGTTTTTATACCATTCTATCCACGGAAGCCCCTTTTAGTTCTTCTTCCAAAAGCTTCATTTCCTCTGCAATCTTTTGCAGTTCCTTTGTTACATCTGTACTGTCACTTGCTCCTTCGATAATTTCCTGCGTTTCCTTCGCATTCTCTTCTATCGTCTCTGTTTGCTTCTCCTGCTCGCTCACATTCTCCTTGATTGCATCCAGCAGCTCCTGTTCTGCTTCTTCTTTTTCTGCTTTTTCTTCTGCTTTTTCCTTTGTTTCCTCCTGTACTTCGTCAATGTGCTCTTTCGCATCCTGTATCAGCATTCCCTTTATTTCCTCACTGGCTGCTTTCTTAATTTCCTCCGCTTCCTGTGTCGCTTTCAGCATAGGGGTGCTTTTCAAACGTTCTAATTTGGTCGCTATGACCGCAGCATTTTCTGCTAAAATCTTTTTCTTATTGTCCTCTATCAACTGATCATTCTCATTATTGTCATCCAAAATTGGCAAAGCTCTCTTTTGGTACTCCGTCATTCCTGCTTCATCTATTTCCTTTAAACGTTCTGTATCTTCCTGTGTAAGAAAAACGCCGCGTCCCTTTATCTGTGACTGATTTCTTTTTTCCAGTAATTCCAAATCTTTCTGTTCCTGAGAATCTTCACTGACTTCATAATGGTCTCTTAAATCCTTTAATGAAGCTTCATTTTTTTTCTGCTGATTTTCTATCTGCAGATTTTCTTCTTCCAATTGTTTTATATGATTGCTTTTTTCTTCTAAATCATCATCTATCTTCTTTTCACGGGCAAAAGTATCGCCTACTAGCTTTAATGCTTTTTCCTGTGCCTGTTTGCGTTTTTCTTCAACTCTGTCTTCTGCCTGATTCTGGTTACCCATAAAAAACGTATTTGTTTTTCCCTGTTCCTTTGACGTTCCATCTACACAAAAACTCTTGTTTGCTGTTTGAATCTTCATATACATTCCCCTCCATGTTTATACCTTCATGTAAATCCTTTTACTATCTTTATATCGGTTATTTTCCACTATTTCCTTATACCAAATATAACCAGCCGACCCTTTTGTTCTCTAAGTATTATTACCTAAAAAAGCAAGCCCAAATTATAAATAATCCGGCTTGCTTCCTCTTATTTTCTATTCAATTACTAAATCATCCCAACCATCATCAGGTACAAGTGCTACATAGGTTTTACCTGTATTGATTGTAATTTCATTTCCATCTGCATCATAATATTTCGTAACTACGGTATCTCCCAGCTTGCTCCATGTTACAGGGATCGCATTTCCGTTTGTAATGTAATATCCCTCTTGGTCTGCTGCAAGACAATTGTAGATTAAATATCCGTTTTCATCATATTGATGAAATGAACAACTTTGCAATAACACATTCTTAAAGGATAATACTTCATCATCTTCTGCATCTTTATGTACTTTACCATATTCATAGTAGTCATAAGTCTTGGTATCTTCATTATACTGTAGATTCGAACCATTGTGTTCAAATGGAAGTTCAATCTTTGTCGCTGCCTTAGAATCACTGTTTGCTGATAAATCAATTGGTTTTGATTCTGGCGCAAATTGATAATGTGTACCTGGATAATATTCATCATATTCCTTACTGTACTTAGAATTACCAAAGTTCTTATCTAGGTCACCCTTTACTACATATTCCGTGTATTCTCTTGCTTTACCATTGTTTACACGAGAAAATGTACCACTAAAATGTTGTGCATAATCATTTGCCAAATATGGATCAATGTAGAAAGGACCACCATCATGGCAAAGAACAGCATTCCATTCTGCTGCCAACAAAATATTAGTAGGTCTGACACTACGAATACTTCCTAATTGTTCAATCTTATCCCAATCTTTCACTAAAGCCATTAATCTGGTAATTCTGCCATTCTTAGTACTGTTCATCATTTCATATACTACATCAGCTTCTGCCAAACCATAATGAGGTAATGCTGTTGATTCATTGTCCACCATAACCGCAACTGGTTTTTGTTTTTCTATGCTTGCATCAATTAACTCATTGGTTAAATCACTTCTACACATTCCTTCCGGTATCTCATCGGTAACTTCTTCTGCTGCTTCTGTGGTTGCTTCTGTTGCTTCCCCAAATGGATCTACTTCTTCAATTGTGGTTGGTTCTTCTGCTGCTTCCTCTTTTTTACCACAACCTGCTAACGCAACTGTCAATGTTAATGCCATAAAAAGCAATAAAACTTTCTTCTTCATATATCTGTTCCCTTCTTATAGTAATTATAGGCTTGTTTCATAACCCTAATGTATATTCCACCATAAAATAAGAAAAAAATCAATGCTTATTTCATAAATACCATAAAATTCATAAATTCTAAGAATTATTTAATAATTATAAAGCTCTGGTGTATCCCATTGATATTTCTTCATGTCCACACGACCGTCCACAAGGGTAATGCCATCTGCTTCCAGTAATTTAATCTGCTGATTCGAACCACCAAATGCAAATGCCTCAGATACGCGTCCTTCTTTGGTTACCACACGGTAGCATGGTATCTGTTCAGAATCTGGGTTTGCATGCAGTGCATATCCCACGACCCGTGCCCAACGCCTGTTTCCTGCAAGTGCAGCCACCTGTCCGTAAGAAGCTACATACCCTTTCGGAATTCTTTTTACAACTTCATATATTTTTTCAAAGGTATTCATTTAGTATTTCTCCTTTTATAACC
>JAQUYA010000082.1:0-9085 GCA_028692055.1 Lachnospiraceae bacterium
AAAACCCACGCAGATAATATACCTGCGTGGGTTCTGTTTCATTGTAGTTAATAATCTTTTCTGTTATCTTCTTGCAAAGATAGAACGTTCCGGGGTGTTTGCTTTAACTACAGTCTCTGGTGGAGTAGTCGTACAATTGCATGGCTTCTCAGTAACATCACCGCAAGATACAACGGCATCTTCGGTATCAATATCTGCACCAAAGGATATCGGTATTTCAATACACAGGGTTTGCTTTATCGTCATGGAGCAGGACTTTTTCGTTCCAGTGCAGGTTCCATCTGTACTCACAATAGGATTGCCACAGCAGATTGCCCTTGCAGTACCTGAATGCGCAAATGGCGTCACTGTAATTGGCACACAGACAGTTTCATTCTGGTAAAATACAGAGCTACAAGGAGAACCGGATGAGCAGGATGGTCCGCATATCGAAAGACCCGTTGCGGTTACATCGCCTCCAAAAAGACAGATATTCACTGGTCCAACAGGATAAGTTTTTGCCATTTCTATTTCAACAGACATTGCTCCATCCACCTTATCCAGACCATAGTCAAATTTTAATCCCACACAACCGGTAGGCGTATCCGGTTTCTCTTCCGTCTTAATCTCTACGTCCGTTCCCCATTCTGGAGTAATCACTTCATTGTCAATAATAACCTTGATAGAGACAATGTCCTCTCTGGTAATGGAAGAACAAATACCAAACAAAAAGTGGCTCAGATCTGCATAGGCAGCGCTATCCTTCCCCACACCCAGAATATCATAGTAGAATATCTGGTGTTCATCATTCTCCGGATAAAGTACGGAACGTTCCAGATTCAGTGTGAATTGGAAGGGAAGGATGCGCTCCCCTATCATCTTAGAGTAATCTACCATATTGGAGCATAGCGTTATAGCACTCACAATTATATACCTCTTAACATATATTCATTATTAGTATATGGTAGAAGTATAAAATATGTGAAAATCCGCATCGTGTTTATGCCCCTAAAATAAATACTCTCTAATATGTACTTTTGTAAATTTTTAATATTATTCACAATTCTATTACATCCAGATCGTCTGGGACCAAGATATTCCCCTTGTAATATTCTTTACCTTCTTCCGTATAAAGATATTTACGTTCTTCCAGATTACGATCCTCCGTATGATATAGGATTAGGTTCTTCGCATGAAGCATAGTCGCATATTCACAGGCCTCTTTGACTGTGGTATGGAATTTCTCATAAGGTTTATAAATGTCCCTATCCCTATACAGGCAAAATGCTTCATGTAAAAGCCAGTCTGCGTCCAGTGCATATTCATATTCACATGTTCTGTATGGTTCGTCTCCCAGGAAGGAAAACTTTTTACCATTCTCTAATGTAATGGTAAATCCGAATTGTTTCGCTTTTTCCGATCCAATATCAAAAAAAACCAGCCTATGTCCGAAGATTTCTTTTTGCTCTCCATCTGCCACGCTATTTAGGAAAATACGTTCTCCAATCATGCGAAAGAATTTCGGCTGAACGGTTAATTCTGCAATAGTCATGATGGTATCCACCAATTCTTTATGGCAGTAAATATTCAGATTTCCTTCATATTTATCTTTTTTCATCTGTGTTGCAATCATACGAATCAACCATACAATTCCCAATAAATGATCCGTGTGCTCATGACTGATAAAGATCTCATGAATGCGATTCAGAGGAATCTCAGCCTTTTCCAACTGGGTCAGTATACCATTTCCGCCTCCCGTATCTATCAGAAAATAATCCTCTTCTCTTTGAATTGCAAAACAGGTATTATAACATTTCGTCACGGTAGCGTTTCCTGTCCCAAGCATAATTAATTTTTCCATGTCTGATATCCCTCCGTATCTCTGTCTTATATTACTGTGTTTCATCATTTTATCTAATGTTACCATAAATGTGAGAATTAGAAAATATAAACAGTGCACACTAAAAATACCAAACCAGCTTATTACCCGGTTTGGTATTTTCTTACTAATCTGCGGTATGCTGCCGGAGAAATTTCATTCTCTTCCGGTGCCTGCAATATATCTTTTAGCACTACCCACTTTATAGCGCTCACTTCTTCCTTCTGTATCCTGCAGCTGTCAATTTCGACTTCCTTTTCTAAAAGAAACGTATGCACATACGCTGTCTTCTCAAAATAAGAATCCTTCCATTTCAGCTCCTCTTTTGTAATTGTGAGTCCAATTTCCTCCTGTACCTCACGGCAGGCTGCCTCTATCACTGTTTCACCAGCAATGCAGCATCCGCCAACGTGTTCCCAAGTATTTGGGTATGGCTGCTTATTCTCGGAGCGTTTTACAAATAATGTTTTTCCTTCACTATTTTGTATTATAACTCCAACAACGCAATGCCAGGTATTTTCCGGCTGTTTATCTCCACGAAACATCTGCTTTCCCGTCAGGTTTCCCTCACAGTCCACAAGATCCCATTTTTCAGACATAATAATCCCCATGCCTTTCTCTTAATCCGCAATGATATAATTATTATATTCTTTTAAGGTATCCGTCACCTGGTCACAAATAATTTTCACTTCACTCATCTCAAAAATTTTGCACATTGTTTCTTTTCCATCTTTAGAGCTGTCTGCCAAAACATAGGTTTTTCTGGAATTATTTCTTATAATTTGTTTTTTCTTCACTTCTTCCAAATCCGGTGTATTTATCCCGTATTTTGCTGAAAAGCCGGAAGCACCCAGAAAAGCTTTATCAAAATGTAGTTCACGTAGAACACTATTAGTCATTCCGCCATATACCGAAGCTGTTTTTACATTCAACTGTCCACCAACCATAATGCATTGCATGTCACTGTCCTTCAGTTCTGATGCCATTCCGGTATTCGTTGTCACCAGGGTAATTCTTTTTCCCTGCAAATACTTTACCATTAAGAGCGGAGTACTTCCCGAATCAATATACACAACATCTCCGTCCTGTACCATTGCTGCTGCAGTTTTCGCGATTTTCTCTTTTTCCTCTACATTCAGTTGATTCCTGGATTCTACCGGAGTATCATAATAGCCACCCTTCAATTTTGCTGCTCCACCTCGAAGCAGGTTAATGAACCCCTCATTTTCTAAGGTTTTCAAATCCCTGCGAATGGTTGATTCTGATACATCGCCCAACAATTCACAAAAATCTTCCAAAGTCACTATTTCTTTTGCTTCCAATAATTGAAGTATCTCTTTTCTACGCTCATATGGTACCATGTTATACCTCTTTATCTATTCCTATTGCATCTATTACAAACAATGCATTTAGTCATGCATAGTTTCAAAATTTTTCACTTCCTCAAGAGTCGGCATAGCCGGTTGCGCTCCAATTCCGCAAACAGTCAACGCACTACAACAGGTCGCAAACTTTGCTGCCTGGAATAAATCCATATCATAAATCATGCAATAACCCAATGCACCCACAAAGGAATCTCCCGCTCCTGTTGTTTCAACAGCATTTACCTTGTAGGAAGGAAAGTATTGTACTTCTCTGCCATCGCATACTACTGCACCATCTTTTCCCAATGTAAAAACACTGTTCACTTTATATTTTTCACAAAACTCCATAATTGCTTCTTTTGCCGTTTCCACGTTGTCAATGTTCCTATTACAATAATAGCTTGATTCGATTTCATTTACAACAAAATAATCACATTTTTTTATGATATCTTCGGAAACAGGAATCGCCGGAGCCGCATTTAAGATTATTTTGATTTCCATTTTGCTTGCTTTTTCAATTACATATTCCACAACGGCTACCGGAATTTCCAGTTGAAGTATGATTACCTTTGTATTCTTTAACACTTCGTCCAGCTTATCGATATCTGCCTGATTCATTTTATAATTGGCACCTTTTACGATATTCGCAAATACGGTTCCATCTTCCAGACAATTAACGATTCCAACACCACTTTCTCCTTCGGTTATCTTCAGGTATTTATCCTTTACTCCATATTTCAAGAGCGTTTCTCTCAAATAGGTACCCATTGCATCGGTTCCGACAGCTCCGACCATATATACGTCCGCGCCAAGTTTCGCACTCTGAACTGCCTGATTGGCTCCTTTTCCTCCTCCACAGAACATTGCCGCATCTACTGCGTAGGTTTCCCCTGCCTGTGGAAGTCTTTTTTGTTTTAGAATAATATCATAATTCAAACTGCCAATTACCAATATTTTATCCTTCATACTATTTTACTTCTTTCTTAGCTACAATGCTTGCAAATTTTTCCTGAATAAATTCAAAATATGCTGCAATTATTATTATAATACCCGTTACAATATACTGCCAGAATGTATCCACATTCAGCACAATTAATCCGATTTTAAGGGCGGCTAACAGAATTGCACCAAACACGGTTCCAAGTATCGTTCCCTTTCCACCAGCCATTCTCGTTCCACCAATCGCTGCAGCCGCGATTGCATCTAGTTCATATCCCGAACCCGCTGTCGGTTCTCCTGTTCCCAATGATGCCAATTGTATCATACCAGCAATCGCTGCACAGACACCCGTTACTGCATAAGCCTTAATCTTAGCTCTGTCTACATTAACACCTGATAATTTTGCCGCTTCTTCATTGCCACCTACTGCATAAATGTAATTACCAAATTTTGTCTTTGCTAATACAATTCCTGCAACAATAGCTACCGCAAAAAATATAAACATATAAATATTCACACCGCCCAGTGAGCTGATTCTCTTACTGAGCAAGGTACGAAATGCATCTGGAATATCAAGCACAGGCCATCCTCCCGTAACCACATATGCAATTCCTCTATATACGGACATCGTTCCTAATGTTGCAATAAATGGCTGCAGTTTCATTTTGGTAATAAGAAGTCCATTGATTGCGCCCATTGCGGCACCCAGCAGAATTCCTAAAAAAATTGCTAAAACAGGGTTAAGCCCGCTGACCGTCATCTTACCAACCGTAACAATTACAATCGCGAAGGTACAACCGATGGATAAATCGATTCCTCCTGAGATGATTGCATAGGTCATACCAATTGCAAGTATACCATTAATCGTTGCCTGCTGCATAATTGACAGGAAATTCTTTCCGGTCATATAAATAGGATTTAAAATTGTAAAAATACATGCCATAATACAGATTGCAACAATAACCACCAATTCACGTTTTTTACTTTTCACAAAATTACTCATTGTCATTTCCTCCAATTGCCAAGTTTAATATATGATCCTCATAATATTCTTCTCTGTTCAGTTCCCCTGCAATTCTGCCTTCACTCATAATCATGATACGGTCACTCATACCCATTACTTCTGGCAATTCTGAGGAAACTAAGATAACACCTTTTCCGGACTCTGCAATTTCTTCCATAATTCGGTAAATTTCTACTTTTGCACCAACGTCAACCCCTTTCGTTGGCTCGTCAAAGATTAGCACATCAACATCTGTAGACATCCATTTTGCAAGTATTACCTTTTGCTGATTTCCTCCCGACATATTGGACGTAAGAAAGTCAGCCTTTGCAGGATGTATTTCTAATTCCTGAATATATTTCTCGCAATTTTCTCTTCTTTTGGTATCATCTACGAATATTCCACTCATATATCGTTCCAGGGACGATAATGCAACATTATTAATATTCGACTGAAGATTGATAAAGCCCTGTGTTTTCCGTTCCTCCGGAATCAAACCAATTCCGTCTTTTAATCCCTGATGTGTATTCTTAATATGGGTTTCTTTTCCTTTCAGAAATACTCTTCCTGCTGTTTTCTTATCCGCTCCGAACAGGGTTCGCATAACTTCTGTTCTTCCTGCACCAACCAGACCAAAGAATCCTACAATTTCACCTCTATGTAATTCAAAAGAAACATCCTGAAACTTTCTTCCAGAAGAAAGACCTTCTACTTTTAACACGATTTCCTTTTGCTTGATTCCGCTTTTTGTTCTTCCTGCAACCGCTGCTACATCACGACCTACCATGTTCCTTATCAGCTCTGCTCTGTTTGTATCCGCTATATTTAAGGTTGTAATGTATTGTCCATCCCGTAATATGGATGCTCTGTCACAAATTTGAAAAATTTCTTCCAGTCTATGGCTTACATACAAAATCGTAATACCATCTTTTTTTAATTGCCTGATAACCTCAAATAGTGCATCTGTTTCCTTTAAGGTAAGGGCTGTCGTCGGTTCATCCAAAGAAATAATCTTTGATTCATGAAATAATGCTTTCGCAATTGCCATCATCTGCATCTCACCTGCCGTAAGATTTCCTGCTAAATCAGATGATTTGAATTTACATCTTAACTGGGTTAAGATATTGTCTACCTTATTATTTAATTCCTTATAATCCACAAATACTCCCTTTTTCGGTTCGTATCCCAAGGTAATATTCTGTCCTACTGTTAAATCCTTCACAACATTTGTTTCCTGATGAACCTTCGATATTTTTCCCTTTACGATAGCTTCATTTGGATTTTTAAATGCAACTTTATTTCCATGTAACAGTACTTCGCCTTCATATTCTGCATATACACCATGAAGAATATTTAATAAGGTTGATTTTCCTGCTCCATTCTCGCCTAACAATGCATGTACCTCTCCATCTTTTACTGAGAAAGTAACATCCTTTAATACATGTGCCCCCGGAAAACGCTTATTTATTTTCTTAAATTCTACTGCATTACCCATTGTTACTCCTATCTGCGACATTTGATCACATAGTTATCATGAGCAGAAATGGGATTCATTCCCATTTCTGCCAAAAAATAACCAACTCAAACTACTCTGCTACATATTCAGCTGGTGTCCAGTTAATAATTTCTTCTGCATTCGCATCTACATTAGTAGAATCAATTAATGCCTGTGGTGTCCATACTACTCTTGGAACATCCTGTCCTGCCATTGCACGTAATCCACATTCTAATGCAATTTGTGCCTTATAATAAGGGAAAGAATCAATCGTTGCATCTAATTTACCTTCTCTGATTGAAGTATAAGCCTCTCCGATTCCATCAACACCAACTACAATGATATCAGCCCCCTGTTCTTCTACCGCTTCTACTACTCCTAATGCCATCGTATCATTATTACAGAAAATTGCTTTTAAATCTGGATATTGCTGCATCCATGTCTCAGCAAGTTCCTTTGAAGCCTGTCTGTCCCAGTCCGCATTCTGCTTTGCTACAATTTCGATACCGGATGCATTGCTTCCCATCCAATCTTCAAATCCTGCCGTTCTCTGACGTGCTGCAAATGCCTTTGGCATACCAATCACGATTGCAACCTGTCCTTCGCCACTCAATTTATCTGAAATCCATTCCGCTGCTAATTCACCATTTTGATAAGCCTTTGGTCCAACAAAGTAAGGTGCCTTTGCAATTAAACCGTCATTTACATTTAATACTGGGATTCCTTCTTCGTTCGCAACTTCAACTGCTGGTGTTAAGTTCGCATCTGAAATTGGGGAAAGCAGCAGCATATCATAGCTCTGATTAATCATATTATTTACAATTGCCAGTTGTCCCTGTTCGTCGGTTTCACCCTGTGGTGCCTGTACATCAACGCTTACTTCAAATCCGGCATCTGTAATATATTTTGCACCAGCCTCGTATCCCTCTTTTAAGGTACGCCAATATTCATTTTCAAAAGCTTTTGCAACCACACCTGCTTTTGTACCTGCTTTTACCGGAACCGCCCCGTTACTTTCTCTGATTTCTTCAATAGAAACCCCTGCTTCTTCGTCTGGGTTAAAATCTCCGGAAGGTGCTGCAGCCTCTTCCGAAACTGCCTCTGTTTGAGCCTCTGTTGCTGCCTCATCTGTTGCCACTGTCTGTGTTGCTTCTGTTGCTTTGGAACCACATCCTGTTAATAATGTTGCCAGTGTTGCTGTTGCCGCCAATAATGTTACTAGTTTTTTTGCTTTCATAATTTCTTCCCTTTCTTCTTCTTGAATCTCTTGTTAAAATACTTTTTCTATTTCAGCATACTCAGTACCAGTTTTTGTGCTTCGATACCGTTCTGCTTCCATACGATTTCATCAATTGTGTCTACGCCAATGCTGTCAATAATTTCTGCATATTTCTCAAAAGCATCAATGTTTGCTTTTGTTTCGGGCATTGCTTCTTCCCTGATTGGGAATGTATCAAAGAATACCACTCCCTGATAGTCATATTTCTTTAAATAATATACAAACTCTGCTGTAAGTGCATGGTTGATAGATCCAAATATCATTCCACTATCCTGAACCCCATACCCATCATTCATATGTAGTCCATATAATTTTCCTTTTTTTGCTGCTAATGCCAATCCATACGACGGGCTGTCATGTTTCATCAGCATGTGGCAGAAATCCAATGTACACCCCACATTTTCCCGGTTCACTTCATCAATCAGATATAATGTCATTCCGGTACTGTCAATCATTGCAAAATTCCGTTCCTCATAAGGCTTATACTCTATGCTGATTTTTATATCCGGTGCATAATCCGCTACCTCTCTGATTCCTTTTATGATTAATTCCCAGCATTTTTCATAATCCATTTGAAATGCATAATCAAAGCCGTCATTTTCAAGCCAGAGGGTAACTACTTTTCCTCCTAACTTCCTGCAAACATCACATGCATCTTTTGCTATTTGGATTACCTTATTGCGTATCTCTATATCTGGGTTTGTAAAGTTACCATTAATATACTCTTTTCGCCATCTTACCGCTAATCCATTTACTTCCAGCTTTCCCATGCATTTCCTAATCTTGTCCAAATCATAGCCTTCGATATGTTCCGGATAATTAAACTCCAAATGAGTAATACCATCCATTTTTGTATATGCGTCAATTGCATCGTATACATTATTTCCTTTAAATATAAAGGAATTAAATCTTCCTGCAAATTTAAATTGATTCACTCCTGTCTCCTTTCTAACATTTAACTATTTTTTCATTTCTTTTCACTTGTTTTCATATTGTTTCATTACATTTCATATAATATCATTGTTTTCCTTTTTATACAATCTATTTTTTCATATTTTTTCACTTTTAGTCGTTTTTTTCCGTTTTTACCAAATATCGAATTTATTTCTTAGCTTTTTATTTCATTTTTTGTCACAATTGCACAATA
>JAQUYA010000082.1:9185-12258 GCA_028692055.1 Lachnospiraceae bacterium
CACATAAAATCTTATCCTAATTTTCTTTGATGCTCTATAAATTCATAAACATTCAAAAATACTTCTTCATATCCCAGTTTCTGGCACAGCTTTGTCACATTAGGCTGTTCCAGATAGGCTTTTTCCAGCACTTCTTTTTCCGCAAATACATTCTTTGTGCTGTCATCTAAAATAGCCTTTCCCTGGGCAAATACAATAGCCCTCTCAAAAGTATCTGCAACAAAATCCATGTCATGAATAATGGTAATAACCGTTTTTCCCTGTGCCCGAAGTGTTCGAATGATGTCTTTGATACGTTCTTTTCCTGCATAATCCTGCGCAATGGTGGGTTCGTCGAATATAATAACTTCCGTGTCCATAGCCACGATAGAGGCAATCGCTACCAGTTTTCTTGCCGACAGACCCAGATCATATGGATTTTCTTCTTCCCTGCCTGCAATACCAACGAATGCCATTGCTTCCTTGGCTTTTTTCTCCGCTTCCGCACGACTCATACCAATTTGCATTGGACCAAATATAATCTCATCAATGACCTTATTCTTAAAAATCTGGTCATTGGGATTTTGAAATACCATGCCAATATGCTTTGCAAGCTGCGCAACCGTCATACCTGCAATATCTGCTCCGTTTAAGAGTATTTGTCCTGCTGTCGGACGCAGCAAGCCTTTTAACAGCTTTACAAACGTTGTCTTTCCGGCCCCGTTTTGTCCTATGATTGCGGTAGACCGCTCATCCAGCACAAAATCCATGCCTTTTAATATTTCTTCGTTTTCTGTATAAGAGAAATGCAGATTTTTAATTTCGATTTTACTCATTATGCGATTCCTCCTTTACCAATCGTTGGAATAACCGGCTGGCTTCTTCCAAGGTAACCGGATAGCATCCCGTTTCTTCATTTTTCAGATGTAAGCCCCTGCAAATCTTTGTAAAAACAGGTGCCTCCACACCGAAGCTATCTAAATCATCTCTGGAAAAGATTTTCTGCGGGGTATCAATTGCAACCAATTTAGTATCATTCAATAACACTACGCGGTCGCTATACTGTGCTATTTTTTCCATATTATGTTCTACCATAATAATCGTAATACCTTTTTTGCTTAATTTCTGCACTGCCTGAAATACTTCTTCGCGGCCTTGCGGATCCAGTTGAGAGGTCGGTTCATCTAAGATAATGACCTCCGGCTGCATAGCTATAATACTTGCAATCGCCATTCTCTGCATTTGTCCACCGGATAAATCAAAGGGATTGCGGTCTTTATATTTTATAATATCTAATAATTCCATTGCTTCATCGATTCTTTTTATCATTTCAACCTTTGGAATTCCCATATTTTCTAATCCAAACGAAATTTCTTCGTAAACAGTCAGTTTGGAACCGGTAACCTGATTAAATGGATTCTGGAATACAATCCCTACGGTTTTACACATTTCATTCACTTCCACTGTCTTAACTTCAATCTCTCCTACCATTACTTTTCCACCATAGGAGCCTTTATAAAAATTAGGTACTAATCCGGCAATTGCCTGACATAATGTGCTTTTTCCGGATTCATTTTTACCGATTATGCCAATAAATTCTCCCGGCTCAACCGAAAAAGAGATATCGTCCAATGCCAGCTTTGTGGTCGCCGGGTATTGGTATTTCAAATGTTCAATTTCTATTCTAGCCATATTTCCTCACATTCTGCTGCTTCCGCCGCACAAACAATCCATGATTACATGAAATACATCACTACTAAAACGATTCGAAATACAATCGCTGCCACAATTGCAACAACCATACCAAGTTGTATCCATTTGTCTGCCGGTATTTTCTTTTCATCATTTAAAAAAGTCTTTTGGATTGTGGAATTGAATCCACGTACCTCAAGTGCCAATGCTCTTTCCTTGGTATTAATTAAGGAACTCATAACTACTGGTGAAATCAATGGTATAAAAGCCTTCACCCTTATAAATAAATTGCCCTCTGTTTCCATTCCACGACTTCTCTGTGCATCCGTGATCGTTGCCATTGTTTCTGTCATTTGTGGAATAATCTGAAAAATAGAGATAAATACATATCCAAAACGTGGTGAAAATCCTTTTCGAACAAAATTTTCAATCATATCTGATGGCTTTGTAGTCAGGATTAACACACAAAAGCTTAATAAAATATTTAATACATTAATCACAATTCCGAGTGCAAAGTTCACACCCTCCTTGTAGAATACGACCGGTCCTAAAGAAAGAATCGGGGTCACATTTCCTGCCCGGAATAATCCCTGAATCAACAAAACTGTAATTAATACAAATCCGGATACCCCCAGAATTGGGACGGTCTTACGGATTACCTTTGCAGATAACAATAGAAGGATGCTGGCAATAATAAAGCCTAAGCTTACCCATCTACTTCCAATCAGATATGGAATCACAAGTGCTGCAACAATATATAAAATTTTGCTTTCCGGCGCTATTTTATTCAGCACGGATCCTTTCTCCTCATATAAGCTGATACTTTTCATGCCAGTTCCTCCTGTTTTTTCTAGTCTAGGCTCTTGATTTCATCACCATTCTGATATAGGGAAATCAGACTCTTTGGTAAGCTCTTTGCAATTAAGAAAACAATAATAATAACTGCGATTTTATCCGGCACATCTACAATAATTTCATCAATAGCAGATGCAATCCATGCTGGCAATCCGGTTGCTACACCCCATGCGTAAGCTGCATCACCCCATACATTTCCGGTTGTACCTCCCCAGAAAATCATATTTAATGGTGTGGAAACAACGACTGCTGCAAAACCTGCTGCTACAGAAGTAAGCAGTGCTGTTTTAATGCCTCTCATGCATCCGGCATGTGCCATGACACCAACTACGATACCAATTGCAATCTGTGTTAATGCATATACTGTAGAAATAGGGTCTGCAGTAAGTCCATAAATAATATTATTGGCAGCACCACAGATAGCTCCAACGATAGGTCCCGCCAATACGGCTGCCAGACAAGTTCCAATGGAATCCAGCCAAAGTGGTAATTTTAAAAGTCCTGCAAATAATTTTCCTAAATAATTGATACCAATTGCTGCTGGAAT
>JAQUYA010000008.1 GCA_028692055.1 Lachnospiraceae bacterium
CCGTATTTCTTTCTTTCTTTCATTCTTGGATCTCTTGTTAAGTAACCAGCTTTCTTAAGTGCTGGACGGTAATCTCCGTCTGCTTGTAATAAGGCTCTTGCGATACCGTGTCTGATAGCACCTGCTTGTCCTGTATATCCACCACCACGAACGTTTACAAGTACATCGAATTTATCTACTGCTTCGATTTCTGATAATGGTTGGCGAACGATAACTTTCAATGTTTCTAAGCCAAAATATTCGTCGATATTTCTTTTATTAATAGTAATATTACCTTTTCCAGGTACTAAATATACTCTTGCGATTGATTTTTTTCTTCTACCAGTTCCGTAGAATTTTCCTGTTGCTTTCTTTGCCATTATATTTTCCTCCTTCCAAATCCTTTAATTAAAATGTTAATACTTCAGGTTTTTGAGCTGCTTGATCATGTTCTGGTCCTGCATATACATGAAGTTTTGTAAACATTTGTCTTCCTAAAGGTCCTTTTGGAAGCATTCCTTTAACTGCAAGTTCAATAACTTGTTCTGGTTTCTTAGCTAATTTTTCTCTTAATGTTGTTTCTTTCATTCCACCAACATAGTCTGAATGATGGTAGTACATTTTTTGATCTAATTTTTTACCAGTTACATGGATTTTCTCAGCATTAACAATAATTACATAATCACCCGTGTCTGCATGTGGGGTGAAGACTGGTTTGTTTTTTCCTCTTAAAACTTTAGCAACTTCTGATGCTAAACGTCCTAATGTATATCCTGTAGCGTCAACTACATACCATTTTCTATCAACTGTAGCTTGATTAGGCATAAAAGTATTCATTATGTTTCCTCCATTAAAATCTAGAGTCTTTCGACTTTACTTATTTCTCATTTACCTTCCTCCAGGGCTAGTGGAGTCGAGTGTTATCTGTTGCATATTGTGCTCGTTAAATAATCTCACCGGGGCTATTGGTTTGACCTATTTAATCATCGCCACATTGAATTATTATATTATACGCATCCACGTGTGTCAACCATTTTTTATTGAAATCCGTTGAAATCACAGAAATTCGTAGGAAAATAGCGTTAATCCATTTGCTGGAGCTACCGGTCCGGCTTTCATGCGGTCTTTGGCTTCTAATATTTCTTTTACATGTTCCGGTGGATATACGGAAATTCCTACTTTTAGCAGTGTACCCACGATAATGCGCACCATATTATACAGAAATCCCGTCCCAGATATTTCAATCGTAATCATTTCATCCTGCTGCGTAATATGTAAATTGGTAATTGTACGTATTGTTGTTTCTGTTTGGGTTCGTCTGCTGCAAAAGCTTTTAAAATCATGTTTACCAATTAAATACTGGCATGCCTCCTGCATAAGGTCCACGCGCAGATGATAATAGGTAAAATGACTATACAATCTTACCGTTGGCATGGGAAATTCAGAGCACCATATTTTGTATCGGTATGTCTTAATGCTGTCACAGTATCTCGGATGCCAATTTAAATCTATTTCCTCTGATTTTCGAATACGAATGTCATCGGGTAGTCTTTGATTCAAGGCATAGGATATCTTTTCACCTGGTATCCTGGTTTCCGTATCAAATACAGCGATATTGCACAATGCATGTACTCCAGAATCTGTTCTGCTCGCACCTATAATATGAATCTCTTCTCCGAGCAGCTTTGACAAACAGCTGTTTAATACACTTTCAATTGTAATTCCATTCGGCTGAACCTGCCAGCCATGATAATTCGTTCCATCGTATGCTACCACTAATCTTACACGTTTCATAATATAAAAAATACTCTCCCGATTGCAATTACGAATACCAGATAGAAACCAGTAAATCCATATGCAATAAAATCCCTCTTATAATATTTCAGAGGCTTCATTTTTGTTCTGTTTTCACCGCCACGGTAGCATCTCGCTTCCATTGCCATTGCCAAATCATTGGCCCGCCGAAAGGCAGAAATAAAAAGTGGCACTAATAATGGCACAAGGCTCTTTGCTTTCTTAATCAGATTCCCACTTTCAAAGTCGGCGCCTCTGGCAATCTGTGCCTTCATTATCTTATCCGTTTCCTCTAATAAAATCGGTATAAAGCGAAGTGCAATTGACATCATCATCGAAACTTCGTGTACCGGCACCTTTATTCTTTTTAAAGGATTCAGCAGGCGTTCCATTCCATCGGTAAGGTTATTTGGTGTCGTCGTTAAGGTCATAATGGAAGAACCAATAATCAGAAAAGAAAGTCGAACCGCCATGCTTGCTGCTATTTTGACTCCCTCTCTGGTAATCGTCAGCTTCCAAACGGAAACAATTGCCTCACCCGGAGTTAAAAATAAATTAAAGCCAACCGTTATAATAAGTAGAAGCAGAATCGATTTCATTCCTTTTATTATAAATTGAAAGGGAACGTGTGACAGCTTTATGATCCCTATCAGAAACAAAGCCGCTACTATATATCCGATAAAATTTTTTACCATAAATAATGAAATAATAAAAACTATCGTGGTCATCAATTTTACCCGTGGATCCAAACGATGGATAACGGAGTCTGTCTGATAATATTGCCCTAATGTAATATCCCTAAGCATTTCTTTTTCCTCTATTTTCTTAGTGCATTCAAGATTTCACTCTTTGCTTCTTCCAATGTCGTGACGTCGGTATCCACTGGAAAAACTTTGTTATTTATTTCATGCATAATGTACGTAACCTGTGGTGCTGCAAGTCCTACTTCCTCCAGCTTCCTGTAGGAACGAAATACCTGCTTTGGTGTATCATCAAACAGAATTCCTCCCTTGTTCATTACAATAATCCTGTCCACATACTTGGCAACATCTTCCATGCTATGAGATACTAAAATAACCGTGATTCCTGTTTCCTGCCGAAGTCTTGCAATTTGATCCAGAATTTCATCCCGTCCCTTTGGGTCGAGTCCTGCTGTTGGCTCATCCAATATCAGGACATCCGGTTTCATTGCCAAAACACCTGCAATAGCCACCCTTCTCTTTTGTCCTCCTGATAAATCAAAAGGTGACTGGTAAAAATACTCATCTTCTAATCCGACTTGCTTCAAGGCTGCATATGCACAAAGTTCGATTTCACTCTTGGATAATCCCAGATTTTTTGGTCCAAAACAAACATCAGAAAACACATCTGTTTCAAATAACTGATGCTCTGGGTATTGAAAAACCAGACCCACCTTGCTTCGTAGTCTTTTCATATCAAAGCCCTGCGAATAGTAGTCTTCTCCATTATAATATAATTCACCATGTGTTGGTTTTATCAATCCATTTAGATGCTGCACCAACGTTGATTTCCCAGAACCTGTATGTCCAATTAATCCAATGAACTGCCCATCCGGTATCTGCAAATTGATATCCTTCAATGCATGTACCGCCATGCTTGTTCCTTCTTCATATATATAACTTACGTGATTTACAATGATTGCCATCCTTACACCTGTCTATTCTAATCTATACTGCCTATTTTTGTTTCTTTAATGCATCTACCAATTCCTGTGCAGTTATGATTCCATCCGGTAGTGGGAGTCCCGCCTTTTTCAGCTCATACGCCAGTAATGTCACCTGTGGCACGTCTAAACGGAGCCTCTTCAATTCCTCTACTCGTGAAAACACCTCTTTGGGTGTTCCCTGCATTTCAATCCTGCCTTTGTCCATTACAATTATTTGATTTGCATAAATTGCTTCTTCCATATAATGTGTAATAAGTACGACCGTAACACCTTCTACCTGGTTCAGGGCTCGGGCAGCACGAATTACCTCTTTTCGTCCATTTGGATCAAGCATTGCTGTCGGTTCATCTAAAATAATGCATTTCGGATGCATGGCAATTACGCCTGCTATAGAAACCCTTTGCTTTTGTCCACCAGATAGTTTATTGGGTGAATGCTTACGAAATTCATACATACCAACTGCCTTCAGGCTTTCTTCCACACGTTCCCATATTTCTTTGGTTGGTATTCCCATATTCTCCGGACCAAAACCAACATCTTCTTCCACTACCTGTCCAATAATCTGATTATCTGGGTTCTGAAATACCATACCGGCATTCTGTCTGATGTCCCACAGATATTTTTCCTCTTTCGTGTCTTTACCATCTACCCATACCGTACCCTCTGTCGGATAAAGTATCGCATTCATATGTTTTGCCAGTGTAGATTTTCCAGAACCGTTATGGCCGAGAATTGCAATAAAATCACCTTGTTGAATATCTAAATCCACATCATCAATTGCTCTGGTAATTCCCTCTACATTTCCCTCGTCATCTCTTCTTATATATTCAAATGCCAGCTTACCCGCTTTTATAATTCCCATATATTACACCCGTCTGTCTGCTTCAGCAGACCTCCCAATCAAAATGTGAAGCGTATTTTCTTCACAATTACACCCGTCTGTCTGCTTTGTTATCCAAATTTTAATTTTGGTTTACATTCTTTGTCTGCATTTTATTGTACTAGATTCTCAGGCATAATACAAGATTCTTTACACTTTGTTTATTCTATAATATACTTAAAGTTACTATTCACGGCTAATTTTGAAAAATGCCTGAATCGTCATGCTTGCATGTAAGATTCAGACTTTTTGATAAATTTGCTGTGTAGGCTGTTCTAAAATGTATGAATAAAACTGTCACATAGTGACAATAAGGAAAAGTTTACTTTTCCGTGTTTTATGAATGTATTTTAAAATAGCCGTGAATAGTAACTACTTAAATAAGTATATTATCTACGAGGAGGTACTACATTGAATTATAAAAGCATATTATTCATTATAGGCATTGCGATAGCCACTCTTACATCTTCTATTTCTTCTACGGATGTTTTGGCTAAGACAACAACGAAAGGAACAGCTGCTGTGGTACAAACATCTGATACTTGTGTCACCTATCATGCAGGTTTTTACTATGAGCCAATCAATGACACTGTAAAATCCAGGATAAATGGTCTTTCCTATAAGGAAGACTGCACCGTACCCTACGAGGATTTACGTTATGTGAGTGTTTTATATACCAATTTTGAAGGAAAAACAGAAGTCGGAGAAATCATCTGCAATAAAGCAATTGCCGAAGACCTTGTTGAAATATTTTATGAATTATATCTTGCAAAGTATCCGATTGAACAAATTCGCCTGATTGACGAATTTAATGCAGATGATGATTTATCCTGTCTGGAAAATAATTCTTCCTGCTTTAACTACCGTACTGTTTATGGAAGTACTACTTTGTCAAAGCATGCTTTGGGTCTGGCCATTGATATCAATCCTTTTTATAATCCCTATGTTACCTACCCAAATGGCGTAACACGTATTTCACCACCAGGTAGCGAACCTTATGCAGACCGTAGCGCAGACTTCCCTTGTAAAATTGATAAAGATGATTTGTGTTATCAATTATTTACAGAACATGGCTTTACATGGGGGGGAAATTGGAAATCACTAAAAGATTACCAGCATTTTCAAAAATCCATAGACTAGAAGCTATTATATTCCAAAAAATAATTATATTTTTCCATAAACCTTTAAAAAAGGGACCTGTCTCGAAATGAGATAGGTCCCTTCTAGTCGTTATTCTATAATTTAAATACTTCTATCGAATTAATTATACTAACTCAAGAAGTACTTCCATCGCTGCATCACCTTTACGTAAACCAATCTTAACGATTCTGGTGTATCCACCTTTACGGTCTACATATTTAGGAGCTACTTCGTCAAATAATTTTGCTACTAAATCAACTTCTTTTGTATTTCTCTTCTTACCTGCATTTGCTGTAGGTACTTCTGTTACAGAGTATAATACTTTCATCATTTGTCTTCTTGCATGATTTCTTGATGGTAAATCCTTTTTAATTTCTTTTTCAACTTCATCATAAACGGTAACTTTCTTACCATCTACAACCTCTTTCACTCTTTTGCCATCTTTATCTTTGCGAGCAACTTTAGCGGTAACTTTAACTGTTTCAAAATTATCTTTTTCCTTTACTGCTAATGCGATAATTCCTTCTGCAATTTTTTGAACTTCTTTTGCTTTCGCTTCAGTAGTAACGATTTTACCATTGTATAAAAGGTTTGTTACCTGACCTCTTAATAATGCTTTTCTTTGTGCAGATGTTCTGCCAAGTTTTCTATATGCTGCCATATTAGGCTCCTTTCTTAACAGGAGGCTCATCCTCATGTTTTGGATATATCCGGCTACGCTCTTTGGACTTACTTACCGAATATAATGAATCCCAGTTTAAATACTGTTTTCATTGTTAATAGTTCCATTTATGAGTCCCGTATATCTGTACACTTTGGAATTACCACATATACGCTATCACGAAAGGTTTATGCAATCCTATTCTTCTAATGGATTTAATTCTAAACCTAACTCTTTTAATTTTGCTAAAACTTCTTCTAATGACTTGCGTCCTAAGTTACGAACCTTCATCATATCATCTGAAGTTCTATTTGTTAATTCTTCAACGGTATTAATACCAGCTCGTTTTAAACAGTTGTAAGAACGAACAGATAATTCTAATTCGTCAATACTCATCTCAAGAACTTTTTCTTTTTCATCATCTTCTTTTTCCACCATAACTTCAGCAGTTTTGGCATTTTCTGACAAATCAATAAAAAGACTTAAGTGTTCGCTAAGTACTTTTGCAGCTAAACTAACAGCTTCGTCTGCAACTAATGTTCCGTTTGTATAAACGTCTAATGTAAGTTTATCATAATCCGTGATTTGTCCTACACGTGTATTCGCAACTGACATATTCACTCTCTCCACTGGAGTGTAAATAGAATCAATGGCAATAACACCAATTGGTAAATCTTCACTCTTATTCTTATCTGCGCTTACATAACCTCTACCTTTAGTAATCGTAAGCTCCATATATAACTTACTGTCTTTTCCATTAATTGTAGCAATTACTTGATCAGGGTTTAAAATTTCAATGTCTTGATCTACTTGTATATCAGAAGCTTTTACTACGCCTTCACCTTCGAACTCAATATAAGCTGTCTTAGGTTCATTTGTTTCACTACTATTCTTAATAGCTAAACTTTTGATATTCATAATAATCTCTGTTACGTCTTCTTTTACACCCGGAATAGAACTAAATTCATGTAATACACCTTCGATTTTAACTTGGCTTACTGCTGCTCCCGGTAAAGAAGAAAGCATGATTCTTCTTAAAGAGTTACCTAATGTAATACCATAACCTCTCTCCAAAGGTTCTACAACAAATTTACCATACTTTTTATCTTCAGAGATTTCTGTAACCTCAATATTGGGTCTTTCAAAATCAAACACCGACAGTACCCTCCTTTACGAATATTCTATAAGACAAAATTGCCACTAGGGCAATCTTGTCTTTGTTAATTAGCAATGATTATTTAGAATATAATTCGACGATAAGCATCTCATCAACAGGTACGTCAATTACTTCTCTTGAAGGAAGTTCCTTAACGGTTCCTTTTAATGTTTCACTATCTACATCAAGCCAATCTGGAATTAATCTTCCAGCCGTAACTTCCATGATATCTTTGTATCTTTGTAAGCTTCTTGATTTTTCTCTGATTTCAATTACATCTCCAGCTTTGATAAGGTATGATGGAATGTTAACCTGTTTTCCGTTAACTAATACATGTTTGTGTCCAACCACTTGTCTTGCTTCTCTTCTTGTTCTAGCAAAACCCATTCTGAAAATTACATTATCAAGTCTGCTTTCAAGGATAACCATCAAGTTTTCACCTGACATTCCCTTCATAAGGTCAGCCTTTTTATAATAATTTCTAAAAGGTTTTTCAAGGACACCATAGATAAATTTTGCTTTCTGCTTCTCTCTTAGCTGAAGACCATACTCGCTCATTTTCTTATTGCCTCTTTGAGAATTTCTATTGGACTTTTTATCATATCCCAAAAATGCAGGCTCTAAATCAAGCGCTCTACATCTTTTAAGAACAGGAACTCTATTAACTGCCATTTGTATTTTCCTCCTAATTAAACTCTTCTACGTTTTGGTGGACGACATCCGTTATGTGGTACTGGTGTTACATCTCTGATACTTGTAACCTCTAATCCACAAGCTTGAAGTGCACGAATTGCAGCTTCTCTTCCTGAACCAGGTCCTTTTACCATAACGTCAACAGATTTTAATCCATGAATTAATGCTGCCTTTGTAGCTGTTTCTGCAGCCATTTGTGCTGCATATGGAGTAGATTTCCTTGAACCTCTGAATCCAAGTCCGCCGGCACTTGCCCAACTAAGAGCATTACCTTCTGTATCTGTCAATGTAACAATTGTATTGTTAAATGAAGATTGAATATGAGCTTGTCCACGTTCAACGTTTTTCTTTACGCGCTTTTTTGTTACTTTTTTTGCAACTGCTTTAGCCATTTAAACTAACCTACTTTCTTTATTAATCAATTATTTTTTCTTATTTGCAACTGTACGCTTAGGACCTTTTCTTGTTCTGGCATTGGTCTTTGTTTTCTGTCCACGAACTGGAAGTCCTTTTCTGTGACGGATACCACGATAGCATCCAATTTCCTGTAATCTCTTAATGTTAAGAGCGATTTCTCTTCTTAAATCACCTTCAACAACACTTGTTTCAGCGATTACTTCGCCGAGTCTTTTAACTTCGTCATCTGTCAAATCTCTAACACGTGTGTCAGGATTAACCTTTGCCTCTGTTAAAATTTTGTTTGCGCTTACTCTACCGATACCATAGATGTAAGTTAAACCGATTTCTACACGTTTTTCTCTTGGTAAGTCTACACCAGCAATACGAGCCATGTAAATGTTCCTCCATTTTCTTGTTACCTTAGGTTACGTATTTCTGCATATGCACAGATGAAATGTATACGTACCTATTATTAACATGTTACTAATTGATTGGGACGCTATAGCAAATCTTCGATTTGCATTGGAAAAAGCTTCGCTTTTTCTGAACCTTTCGTTCTTACGTCCGGTTGGACACAATCCAACTTCTCCGATACTTCGAACTTCTCGGTATCAAAAAGTAATATCTCGTAGAATCCTACGGTATATTATATTTTGTACACCCGTGTTATTTTTTGACGGAAAATAACACTCAGCCGCACATCACAATAAAACAAGTAATTCCATCACTTGTTTTATATTAAATGTTCGAATTATCCTTGTCTTTGTTTGTGTTTTGGGTTTTCGCAGATGATTCTGACTTTCCCTTTTCTTTTAATTACTTTGCATTTTTCGCAAATTGGTTTTACTGATGATCTAACTTTCACGTTAAACCCTCCTTTCAAAAACGACCGTTTTACATTATAGCATATAGTAAAACGAATTACAAGGTATTTTCGGTATCTTTTTATAGTTATTTCATTTGTACTTTATTAACTATTACTAATCTACCAAGAAGAATACAAACCATTCTCCTCCGAAAGAAATATACTTTTATAAAAAATAGATTCTTTCTATTTATCTCTCCATATGATTCTTCCTTTGGATAAATCATACGGTGATAACTCAAGTGTAACTTTGTCACCCGGTAAGATACGGATGAAATTCTGTCTTAACTTGCCACTAATATGTGCAAGTACTTTATGTCCATTTTCAAGTTCAACTTGAAACATTGTATTTGGTAATTTTTCAATTACAACACCTTCGATTTCAATAACGTCGGATTTTGACATTTTAGCTCCCTCCTGCATGTAAAATCATGCATTTAAACCAAGGAGTTGAATCCCTTCAACGGAAGTTGAAGTCCTCAACCGAGGTTAACCCTTAAACTGTGGTTGAGGAGTTAACCTTTACCTCTTAAATCTGGCCATCTTTAGAACTTATCATCAGCCATTAATTTAATGGCTCTTTTAATTTCTTCATTTTGAACTGGCTTCTTGTTTATAAGTTTCTCTGCTATTTCTTCATTTATGGTCTTGCGGATAATCTGAATATGCTTTTTGCTCTTTTTCTTTGGTTTGTCGATTGTTTTCAACACACCCTCTGCTAAATATACATATTCATCATTTTCCTCTATTATGATATATATTTGATTCTTATCATGTCCTGCCTTCGAAGCAGCAAACATTCCTATCATAGCGATTGCCTTCCTTATCTATGCGATAGTAAGTATCTCAGGTTCACCTTCTGTAATAAGAATAGTGTTCTCATAATGGGCCGATAAAGAACCATCCTCTGTGACGACTGTCCAATCATCATCCAGCCATTCCACGTCGCATCTCCCCATATTAATCATCGGTTCAATTGCAAGTGTCATACCAGGTTGTAGGATAATTCCCTTTTTCTTCTGTGCGAAATTTGGTATCTGTGGGTCTTCATGAAGATTTGTACCAATTCCATGTCCCACCAAATCTCGAACAATCCCATAGCCAAATGGTGTTACATAAGCATCAATTGCTGCTGAAATATCATATAAATGGTTTCCAGATTTTGCCATCTTAATGCCTTCAAAAAAGCTTTGTTTTGTAACATCAATTAATTTTTGCGCTTCCGGACTAATTTTTCCAACTGCATGTGTTCTTGCCGCATCAGAATGATAGCCTTTATAGATAAGTCCTGCATCAAGGCTGACAATATCACCCTCCTGCAAGATATGACGATGATTTGGAATTCCATGAACAACTTCATCATTAACAGACACGCAAATTGATGCCGGATATCCATTATAATGTAAGAAATTAGGAATGCATCCAAAGCTTCGAATCAATTTATCTCCAAGAATATCAATATCCTTTGTCGATATTCCCGGTTTAATAGCTTTGCCTAATTCATCATGTACCTGTGAAAGTAATCTACACGATTCTCTCATAAGTCCTATTTCTTTGACAGATTTAATTGATACAGCCATTTCCTCTATTCTCCTAAGATGTTTACAATATTCGTGAAAACATCTTTCATATCTACGGTTCCATCAACAGTTCTAAGAATTCCTTTTTTTGTATAGAATTCAATTAACGGTTGTGTCTGGTCGTGGTATACTTTAAGACGATTTTTAACTGTTTCCGGCTGGTCATCATCTCTCAATACTAATTCTTTTCCACATCTATCACATATTCCCTCTTTTTTAGGTGGAACATGTGCAATATGATACGTAGCACCACATGCTAAACAAGCACGTCTGCCTGACATTCTACGAATGATATTTTCATCTGGTACATCAACATCGATTGCATAATCGATTTGATCATTTATTTCTGATAAAGCTTTTTCCAATACTTCTGCCTGAGGAATTGTTCTTGGGAATCCGTCTAAAACGTATCCTTTTGCACAATCATCATTTGCTACTCTGTCAAGCAAAAGCTTAACTGTCAATTCATCCGGAACCAAAAGTCCCTGATCCATATATTTCTTTGCTTCTGTACCAAGTTCTGTTCCATTTTTAATATTAGCTCTGAAAATATCACCTGTTGAAATATGTGGAACACCATATTTATCAGCAATCATTTTCGCCTGTGTTCCTTTGCCAGCGCCTGGGGCCCCTAACATAATTATTTTCATATTTGCTCCCGTCTACGACCTTTGGCCGCTCAAAAATCAAGGGGTTGAATCTATCAACCTTCTAACTTTGCCTTCGTAAAATTTCTTCTAAAACGCAATAATACGTCTTGAGATAACGTTTTAGGAGCAATTAATCGCCCCTAAAAACCAATCCCAAAACTTAATTTATACTAATCATTTAAAAAGCCTTTGTAATTACGAACTAACATTTTTGATTCTATTTGTTTGATTGTTTCAAGAACAACACTTACGATAATGATTAAGCTTGTTCCACCAAATGAAACCGATGCATTAAATACTCCGTTAAAGAAGTAAGGAATGATTGCTACAATTGTAAGACCAATTGCACCAATGAAAATAATGTAGTTCAGAATTCGTGTTAAGTAATCACTCGTTGGTTTACCAGGACGAATTCCCGGAATAAAACCACCTTGTTTTTTCATATTATTTGCTACTTCCAATGGATTAAAAGTAATCGAAGTATAGAAGTAAGCAAAAAATACAACTAATAAAACATAAACCAATAATCCAATTGAATAAACTGGAGAAGTTGGTTTACACCAGTTACCTGAGTTTAATCCTTTTAAAATTTCAGCCCATACACCAGTGCCAGTATAACCAATTAAAGAACAGATAATAATTGGAAACTGCATGATGGATGAAGCAAAGATAATAGGAATAACACCAGCAGTGTTAATCTTTAATGGAATATTTGTCGATTGTCCACCAACTAATTTTCTGCCCTGTACCTTTTGTGCATATTGTACCGGAATCTTACGCGTACCATCATTTAAGATAATTACGATAACTACCATTGCAAGAATAATTGCAAGGATAATTACTGCGGCTACTACACCAACAGCGATTGATTTTCCTTTGATAAATTGCTCATACAGACCAAGAATATCATCTGGAAGACGCGAGATAATATTAATAACAAGAACAATGGAGATACCATTTCCAATGCCTTTCTCTGTAATTCTCTCCCCAATCCACATTAAAAATGTACTACCTGCAGTTAATGCTGCGATAGTAGTAATAACATTGATAGCATCATATGTTTGCAATAAGCCTTGTCTGCCGAATCCGATTGCCATAGCACCTGCTTCTAAAAGTGCAAGACCAACTGTCACATAACGAGTTAGTGCAACCATTTTCTTTCTTCCATCTTCACCATCTTTTTGCATTTCTTCTAATTTAGGAATTGCAATCGTTAGCAATTGAATAATAATAGAAGATGTAATATATGGTGTAATGTTTAATGCAAGAACAGACATATTCAAGAATGAACCACCTGTAAATGCATTGAAGAAACTAAATGAATCTCCCGTCTGAGCTGCAAACCAATTGGAAAAATATTCTCTATTAACTCCAGGTACAGGAAGTTGTGATCCTAAACGAATCACAACTAACATTGCTAATGTAAATAGAATACCATTTCTAATCTCTTTGATTTTAAATGCGCTTTTCAATGTTTTTAACATTAAATCACCTCTGCTGTTCCACCAAGAGCTTCGATTTTTTCTTTAGCAGATGCACTAAATGCATTTACCTGAACCGTAAGCTTTTTGGTTAGTTCTCCGTTTCCGAGAATCTTAACACCATCTTTCGGATTTTTTACAATCCCTTTCTCGATTAATGTTTCAACACTTACTGTACTGCCATTGTCGAATACTTCAAGAGCGCATAAGTTAATACCAACGATAACTTTTGAGTTTCTGTTAGTAAAACCTCTCTTAGGAATACGTCTATATAATGGCATCTGACCACCTTCAAAGCCAACTCTAGGTGCTCCTGAACGAGCTTTTTGACCTTTGTGACCTTTACCAGCTGTTTTACCATTTCCTGAGCCGTGTCCACGACCTTTTCTAAAATTATCACTATGTTTGGAACCTTCTGCAGGTCTTAAGTTTGATAATTCCATACTGACACCTCCTTATCTGTAATATTAAGCTTGCGTATCTTCTGATACGTTTTCTACTTTTACTAAATGTCTAACTTGCTGAATCATCCCTCTTGTAGCTTCATTGTCTGGTAAAGTAACAGTTTTATTTACTTTTTTAAGACCTAAAGCTGCAACAGTTAATTTGTGCTTTGGAACTGCACCAATTGTTGATTTCACTAGAGTAATATTTACCATTTTATCTTTTTTTGCTGCCATTTCAATCTCCTCCTTAGCCTAAAATCTCGTCGATAGATTTACCGCGTTTCTTAGCTACTTCTTCTGGAGTTTTTATTTCGCTTAAACCTGCGATTGTAGCAAGTACAACATTTTGTTTGTTGTTAGAACCTAAAGATTTAGTACGAATATTTTTGATTCCGGCAAGTTCACAAACGCTACGAGCTGGGCCACCAGCGATAACACCAGTACCATCTGGAGCTTTCTTTAATAATACAGCTGCGCTACCAAATTTACCGATTTGATCGTGAGTAACAGAGCTGTTATCATCTAATGCAACAGAAACAAGTTTCTTTGCTGCATCTTCTTTACCTTTACGAATAGCTTCTGGAATTTCAGTTGCTTTGCCTAAGCCAGCACCTACATGTCCGTTGCCATCTCCTACTACAACTAAAGCAGTGAATCGGAAGTTACGACCACCCTTTACAACCTTAGTTACACGTTTAATGGAAACTACTCTTTCGTTTAACTCTAAATTAGTAGTATCAATGATTGTATGTTTCATGTGATTTTCTCCTCCCTTTCCTAGAATTCTAAGCCAGCAGTTCTTGCTGCCTCAGCTAATGCTGCGATTTTTCCCTGGTATATAAAGCCGCCTCTATCAAAGACTACAGTATTAATACCTTTTTCAATTGCTCTCTTCGCAATTAATGTTCCTAAATATGCTGCTGCATCAACGTTGTTAGTTTTTTCCAGTTCAGCTTTTACGTCTTTTTCAAGTGTAGAAGCTGCAACTAAAGTCTTTCCAACTGTATCGTCAATAATTTGAGCATACATATGATTATTACTTCTGAACACAGCCAAACGTGGTCTTTCCGTTGTACCATTGAAACGGTTACGGATCTTCATGTGTTTCTTTACACGAACTTCTTGTCTTGATTCTTTTTTAACCATTTTCTATACTCTCCTTATCTATTTCTTACCAGTCTTACCAACTTTACGTCTAATAACTTCATCAGCATATTTAATACCTTTTCCTTTGTATGGTTCAGGTCTTCTCTTATCTCTGATTTCAGCTGCGTATTGGCCAACTTTTTCTTTATCGATACCTTTTACAATAATAACGTTCTGTCCTTCAAGAACTGCTTCGATACCGTCTGGATCTGTCATTTCAACCGGATGTGAATATCCTAATGATAATGATAATACTTTACCAGCTTTCGCTGCTCTGTAACCTACACCGTTTACTTCAAGTTTCTTTTCATAACCATCAGTTACACCAACTACCATGTTATGAATTAAAGTTCTTGTTAAACCATGTAATGATTTCATTTTCTTTAAATCGTTTGGTCTGCTGACTACTATCTCAGCACCCTCTACTTTAATTTCCATTTCTTCAGGTAATACTCTTTCAAGTGTTCCCTTAGGACCTTTTACAGTCACTTTATTATTTTCTGCAAGTTCAACAGTTACTCCTGCTGGAATCGCGATTGGCATTCTTCCTATACGTGACATGCCCGTACCTCCTTAACATAATTGAATGTCGATGGCTTGCGGTTACGCAAGACAATACTACCAAACGAATGCTAATACTTCGCCACCAACATTAAGTTTTCTAGCTTCTCTATCAGTAATAACACCCTGATTGGTAGAAATAATTGCTACACCAAGACCGCCAAGAACTTTTGGAAGTTCTTCTCTGTTGGCATAAACACGAAGACCTGGTTTTGAAATTCTTTTAAGACCTGTAATGATTTTATCATTTTTGTCCTCACCATATTTTAATGCAATACGGATTGTTTTAAATTCACCGTCTTCAATAATATCATATTTTTTAATATAACCTTCTTCTAAAAGAATGCCTGCAATGGCAAGTTTCATTTTAGATGATGGTACATCTACTGTATCATGTTTAGCAGTATTTGCATTACGAATTCTTGTAAGCATATCTGCGATTGGATCACTCATTGTCATTTAAGTTGCCTCCTTCCAATAATCTTACCAGCTCGCTTTTTTAACGCCTGGGATTTGTCCTTTGTATGCTAACTCACGGAAGCAAATTCTGCAGATTCCGTATTTTCTTAAGTAAGCATGTGGACGACCACAAATTCTACAACGAGTATATTCTCTAGTAGAGAATTTTGCTGGACGTTGTTGTTTTACTTTCATTGATGTCTTTGCCATGAATTTACCTCCTTCTATTTTGCAAATGGCATGTTAAATAATCTTAACAATTCACGTGCCTCTTCGTCTGTTTTAGCAGTTGTAACAAATATGATATCCATACCTCTTACTTTATCTACTTTGTCATATTCAATTTCAGGGAAAATGATTTGTTCTTTAATACCAAGTGCATAGTTTCCTCTACCGTCAAATGCATTTGCATTTACACCTCTAAAGTCACGTACACGAGGTAATGCTAAGTTTACTAAACGATCAAGGAATTCATACATTTTGTCTCCACGGAGTGTTGTTTTACATCCGATTGGCATGCCTTCTCTGAGTTTGAAGTTAGCAATTGAGTTCTTAGCTTTTGTAAGAACAGCTTTTTGACCTGTGATTGTTTCCATATCCTTAACGGCAATCTCTAAAACTTTGGCATTATCTTTTGCTTCTCCAACACCCATGTTGATTACGATTTTGTCAAGTTTAGGTACTTCCATGATATTTTTATAGCCAAACTTTTTGATCATAGCTTCTACGATCTCGTCTTTATACATATCTTTAAGTCTACTCACGCTTTTAGACCTCCTCTCTTAGAATTAATCAATAATATCTCCTGTTGCTTTTGCAAAACGAACTTTTTTGTCTTTGTCCATTTTAAATCCAACTCTGGTTGCTTTGCCTTTCAAGCTGTACATTACATTTGAAAGATCAATAGGAGCTTCTTTTTGAACAATTCCGCCATTTTGATTAGCTGCTGATGGTTTTGTATGTTTTGTAATCATATTTACACCTTCAACTAATACTTTGGAATTCTTAGCATCTACGGAAATAACTTTTCCTTCTTTGTCTTTATCTTTTCCAGCAATAACCTTAACAGTATCACCTTTTTTAATCTTCATAGTTGACATATTGGCACCCTCCTATAATACTTCTGGAGCCAAGGAAACAATTTTCATAAATTGTTTTTCACGAAGCTCTCTTGCAACTGGTCCAAAAATACGAGTTCCTTTTGGAGTTTTATCATCTTTAATGATAACTGCTGCATTTTCATCAAATTTAATATAAGAACCGTCTTTACGACGAGCGCCTTTTACAGTACGTACAACTACGGCTTTTACTACATCGCCTTTTTTTACAACGCCACCTGGTGTTGCATCTTTAACGGTAGCAACAATAACATCACCAATATTTGCATATCTTCTTGTAGATCCGCCTAAAACTCTGATGCAAAGTAATTCTTTTGCGCCAGTGTTATCTGCAACTGCAAGTCTGCTTTCTTGTTGTATCATGCTTAATCTCCTTCCAATAATAGCTAAACTCACTAAACGAGTATTTGAACTATTTAACTTTTTCTACAACTTCTACAAGTCTCCATCTTTTATCTTTTGATAAAGCTCTTGTTTCCATAACTTTAACTGTATCGCCAATGTTGCATTCGTTGTTCTCGTCATGAGCTTTTAATTTGTAAGTTCTTTTTACAATTTTATTGTAAAGAGGATGTTTTACATGATCTTCAACTGCAACAACAATTGTTTTTTGCATTTTATTACTGACTACCTTACCAGTACGTGTTTTTCTTAAATTTCTTTCTTCCACGATTTATGCTCCTTTCTTCTGAGAATTATTCTGCAACTTTTGCTTTCTCAGTGATCACTGTTTGAATTCTAGCGATATTTCTTCTAACTTCTTTAATTCTGCTTGTGTTATCCAACTGATTTGTTGCATTTTGGAATCTCAAATTGAAAAGTTCTTTTTTAGCATCTACTAATTCTTCTGCTAAATCTGCAGCTGATTTTGCTTTTAAATCTTCTACATATTTATTAGTTTTCATTTGACACACCGCCTTCCAAGTCTGCTTTAGAAACAATTTTACATCTACATGGAAGCTTATGTGTTGCAAGACGTAATGCTTCTTTTGCGATTTCTTCTGATACTCCGGAGATTTCGAACATTACGCGTCCTGGTTTAACAACTGCTACCCAGTATTCTAAAGTTCCTTTACCGGAACCCATACGTGTTTCTGCTGGTTTCGTAGTTACAGGTTTATCAGGGAAAATCTTAATCCAAACTTGACCACCACGTTTGATATAACGAGTCATAGCAACACGGGCTGCTTCAATTTGATTAGATTTAATCCAACAAGGTTCCATAGCGATAATACCGTAATCACCATAAGAGATTGTATTTCCTCTTAATGCTTTACCGGCCATCGATCCACGGAATTGTTTACGACGTTTAACTCTTTTTGGCATTAACATTATTTATCGCTCCCTTCCTTTGCAACTTTGCTTTGAATATTTTTTGTAGGAAGTACTTCACCTTTGTAGATCCAAACTTTTACGCCAACTTTGCCGTAGGTTGTATCTGCTTCAGCGAAGCCATAATCGATATCAGCTCTAAGTGTTTGAAGTGGAATAGTTCCGTCGCTGTAAAACTCTGTACGAGCCATATCAGCACCGCCTAAACGACCTGAAACAGATGTTTTGATACCAAGTGCTCCTGTTTTCATAGTTCTGTTCATAGTGGATTTCATTGCTCTTCTGAAAGACACACGATTTTCAAGCTGTAACGCAATGTTTTCTGCTACTAATTGAGCATCTTTATCCGGTCTTTTAATTTCTTTAATATCAACTAACACTTTTTTGTCAGTCAATTTTTGAAGTTGTTGTTTTGTAACTTCGATTTCTGCTCCACCTTTACCGATGATAACACCTGGTTTCGCAGTGAAGATAATAACTTTTACTCTGTCAGATGCTCTTTCAATTTCAATTTTGGAAACACCTGCACTGTATAATTTCTTCTTAAGATATGTTCTGATATTGTAGTCTTCTACTAAAAAGTCAGCAAAATCAGATTCAGCATACCATTTGGAATCCCACTCTTTAATGACGCCGACTCTCAAGCCATGAGGATTAACTTTCTGTCCCATACTCTTCCTCCTTATCTTTCATCAAGCACTACGGTAATATGGCTCATTCTCTTTTCGATTCTATAAGCTCTACCCTGTGCTCTTGGTCTTACTCTTTTCATTATCGGTCCTTGATCAGCAAAGCATTCAGCAACATAAAGTTTTTCAACATTCATACCGTTGTTGTTTTCTGCATTTGCAATTGCGGATTCAAGTAATTTCTTTACTAAACTAGAAGCGTATCTAGGGCTGTACTCTAAAATTCCTAAAGCGGATTGTACGTCCTTGCCTCTAATGGCATCTAAAACAAAACATGCTTTTTGTACTGACACTCTGGCAAATGTTAATTTTGCTGATGGTCTGGTATCTTTATTCGCATTTCTCTCTCTTTTGATTTGGGATCTGTGTCCTTTAGCCATGGATGAAACCTCCTTTCAAAACGGTTTTTATCTTACACCTGATTTTTTTTCGTCTTTTCCATGTCCTCTGTAAGTTCTTGTTGCAACGAACTCACCAAGTTTATGTCCAACCATATCTTCAGTTACATATACAGGAACGTGTTTTCTACCGTCGTGAACTGCGATTGTATGTCCAACGAATGATGGGAAAATCGTAGAACGACGAGACCAAGTTTTAATAACTTGTTTTCCGCCTTCAGCGTTCATAGCATCTACTTTTTTAAGTAAGCTTGCATCTGCGAATGGTCCTTTTTTTAATGATCTAGCCATTGTAATTCCTCCTTATTATCAATATCAATTGATAGCGGACTGTGAGCACATATTGTGCCCGCCACATCTGCACATCAATTATTTAATAGCTCTGCCGTCTCTTCTTCTTACAATCAACTTATTAGACGCTTTTTTCTTCTTACGTGTCTTTAAGCCGAGTGCTGGTTTACCCCAAGGTGTACAAGGTCCGGAACGTCCTACTGGAGCCTTTCCTTCACCACCACCGTGTGGATGGTCATTAGGGTTCATGACAGAACCACGAACGGTAGGTCTGATACCCATGTGACGTTTACGGCCAGCTTTACCAATATTGATAAGGCTATGGTCACCATTTCCAACAACACCAATTGATGCTCTGCAGATGATTGGAACCATTCTCATTTCGCCTGATGGTAATCTTAAAGTTGCGTATTTACCTTCTTTAGCCATTAACTGAGCGCTATTTCCTGCTGAACGAACCATTTGTCCGCCTTTGCCTGGATATAATTCAATATTATGAACTTGTGCACCAACTGGAATCTCTGATAACGGTAAGCAGTTACCCACTCTAACTTCTGCATCTGATCCGTTCATTACTTTCATTCCGTCTGTTAATCCTTCTGGAGCAAGGATATAAGCCTTTTCTCCGTCTGCGTAGCAGATAAGTGCAATATTAGCTGTTCTGTTTGGATCGTATTCGATTCCGATTACAGTAGCTTCAATACCGTCTTTACGTCTTTTAAAATCGATGTTTCTATATTTTCTTCTATTTCCACCACCGCGATGTCTTACAGTGATTTTACCTTGATTGTTACGACCAGCATTTTTGCTAAGTGATGTACAAAGTGCTTTTTCTGGTGATGCCTTTGTGATTTCAGCAAAATCTGAGCTAGTCATATTTCTTCTGGAAGGTGTATATGGGTTAAATGTCTTAATTCCCATGATTGTATCTCCTTTCGATATAGCCTTGCAAATTATCGCAAGTCCAGTTTATTTTCACGCTATTCTGCGTATATTCGTGATAAGCAGAATCAAGATAATTCTGTATGAATTATTTTGACGAGCAACGCGACCGAGAAAGCTTCACTTTCGAGGTTCTGCTTATTGTTCTTACTTCTTATTATAATCCTGCAAAAATCTCAATATCTTTGCTGTCTTCTGTCAATTGAACGATGGCTTTTTTTGTCTTTGAAGTTTTGCCTGTTACAGCGCCACGTCTTTTATTCTTGCCATCCATGTTCATGGTATTAACTTTAGCCACTTTTGCTCCCGCGAACATTTTTTCAACAGCTTCTTTGATTTGTGATTTATTTGCTTCTGTGTGAACTAAGAAAGTATATTTTTTCTCGCCCATGCCAGCCATACTTTTTTCCGTTACAACTGGTTTGAGGATTACGTCATAGTATTTAATGTCTGCCATTATGCGTACACCTCCTCGATAGATTTTGCTGCGTCCTTAGTAAGGATAACTGTTCCAGCTTTCATAATATCGTATACATTGATTGTATTTGTTAATGCTGTTTGAACGGTAGGAATGTTCTTTGCAGACATAACAACGTTTTGGTCATTATCGTTTAAAACAACAAGTGCTTTGTTAACTTTCAAGTTGTCCATAACAGCTTGGAATTTTTTTGTTTTGATTTCGTCAAATTTGAGTTCATCAACAACGATTAATTTACTTTCCTGTACTCTACTTGTTAAAGCAGATTTAAGAGCAAGTCTTTTCTCTTTTCTATTTAATTTGAAAGAGTAATCTCTTGGTACTGGAGCAAATACTACACCGCCTCCGGTCCATTGTGGAGCTCTTGTTGAACCTTGTCTTGCATGACCTGTTCCTTTTTGTCTCCAAGGTTTTCTTCCGCCACCGGATACTTCCGAGCGAGTCTTCGCTTTCTGTGTTCCCTGACGATTGTTTGCAAGTTGTTGAACAACTGCCATGTGTACTAAATGTTCATTAACTTCAACACCGAATACCGCATCGCTCAAATCAATTGTTTCAACTTCTTTGCCTTCCATATTATAAACAGATACTTTTGCCATCTGAGTGGTCCTCCTTTCATCCTAAATTAAGCTTCTGCTCTCGTAGTTTCTTTGATTGTTACTAAAACTTTTTTAGGTCCTGGTACTGCACCTTTTACTAAAAGTAAATTTTTGTCTGCGTCAACTCTTACTACTTCAAGATTTTGAACAGTAACTTTTTTGCATCCCATATGTCCCGGCATTCCTTTTCCTTTGAATACCTTACTTGGAGATGAACAAGCACCGTTTGATCCTTGATGACGATGGAATTTGGAACCATGTGCCATAGGTCCTCTGGATTGTCCGTGTCTTTTGATCGCGCCTTGGAATCCTTTACCTTTAGAAATAGCAGATGCATCAATTTTATCTCCAGCTGCAAACATATCAGCTTTGATTTCTTGAGCTAATGCGTATTCTCCAGCGTTCTCGAATCTAAATTCTCTAACAAATCTCTTTGATGTAACACCCGCTTTTGTGAAGTGTCCTTTCAGAGCTTTGTTAACGCCGTGTCTGTGGATTACTTCTTTTTTACCAGCAGCATCTTTGTTTACGATTTTTTCTTTTTTGTCTACGAATCCAACCTGAATCGCTTCGTATCCATCATTCTCAACTGTTTTCACTTGAGTAACAACACATGGTCCTGCCTGAAGTACTGTTACAGGAACTAATGTACCGTCTTCATTGAAGATTTGAGTCATTCCGACTTTTGTAGCTAAAATTGCTTTCTTCATTACTTTGCCTCCTGTTTGGTCTACAGCGGAAAACGTCTTACTTCTATATTAATAGATTGCGCTTTCATACTAGTAGGGGTCTTATTTGTTTTTCATTTTGATGTCAATGTATACACCAGCTGGCATTTCTAATCTTTGCAATGCATCAACAGTTTTTGGTGTAGGCATTATGATATCGATCAGTCTTTTGTGTGTTCTTTGTTCGAACTGTTCTCTGGAATCCTTGTATTTATGAACCGCTCTTAAAATTGTAACTACTTCCTTCTTTGTTGGAAGTGGTACTGGTCCACTTACTTGTGATCCGTTCTTCTTAACTGTTTCGATAATTTTTTTGGCAGATGCATCAACTAACTGATGATCGTAGGCCTTAAGTGTAATTCTCATTACTTGACTTGCCATAAAAAAAGTCGCCTCCTTTTCGCACTTTATTTGTAAGTACGACAAGCGGTGACTGTACACTCTCCCGTGTGTGTCATGGTGTATATGCATACGCATAACAAACTCACACGTCGTTTCTACTTATTTAAGTAGACATCTTCTCTCTGTACAGTGACTTGTCGCCAGTTTCCTCGAGTCAAAGCTTGTTTGACTCTTGACATTCGCTCCACGGAAAACCTACCATATCTTGGTAGCAACCTCACGCTTCAACGCTATCATGCCACAGCAATGATTAGTATACATTAGAAAAAGAGGTTTTTCAACCCCTTTTTCATAAAAAGTTTATTTTTTTTAAATTTTCTTCCTTTAGTACTCATTTCAGTTGATATCTGCAGTATCCACAGACTCAAATTCTTTTACAATTTCATCATCTGGCGCCTTTGTAAGAAGACTCACTACGATAATAAATATCGAAGAAACAATAAATGCAGGAAGTAGTTCATAAATATTCCAGGCACCTCCCAAAGGTCTGACTATAAACTTCCAGACGAATACCATCACACCACCGCTTACCATTCCTGCAAATGCCCCTGCAAGATTGGTACGTTTCCAAAATAGTGAGAACAACATAACCGGTCCAAATGCAGCTCCAAATCCTGCCCATGCAAAGGAAACAATCTTAAATACAGAGCTTGAAGAATCTCTTGCTATAAACATTGCAATAAGTGAAACAACAACGACGGTCATACGTGCTGTAATCATAGAAGCTTTATCGCTTAGTTTTGGGAAGAATACTTCTTTAATAATATTTTGTGACACGCTGGAAGATGCAGCCAATAATTGTGAATCTGCTGTTGACATTGTAGCTGCTAGTATACCTGCGAGAATTATTCCTGCAAGAAGAGCTGCCAGTACACCGTGTTTACTCAATATAGAAGCAATTGCAATAATAATCGTTTCTGAATCCTCCAATTGTGGAATCGCTCCCACTTTGGACATTGCATTTCCAACTACACCAATTGAAATCGCTACAAACATTGCGATAACTACCCATACGGTTGCTATTCTTCTGGATAAGGTCAATTTCTTTTCATCTTCAATTGCCATAAAACGTAAAAGGATATGAGGCATACCAAAATAACCAAGTCCCCATGCCAGCGTAGACACAATTGTTATAAATCCATAAGGTGTCGCCGTATTGGATGTCGCATCATGCATTGCATTCAGTGCTAAATAGCCTGAAAGAGAAGTCGCATTGTCCATGACTGCCCCAGTACCACCTGCCATGACAGTACCATAACCTAATACAACTATGATAGCAATTGACATAACAATACTCTGTAAAAAATCAGAAGTACTAGCTGCCATAAATCCACCCAATGTCGTGTAAGCAACAATAACAATTGCACTGAGAATCATTGCGTATACATAATTCATTCCAAATAAGCTTGCAAATAATTTACCACAGGCCGAAAAACCAGATGCCGTATAAGGCACAAAGAAAATAATAATGACTGCTGCTGCAATTACCGATAATATTTTTTTCTGGTCTCTATAACGATTGGAGAAAAAGACAGGAATCGTAGTCGCATTGCCAGCTACTACTGTATAACGACGAAGTCTTTTGGCTACTACCAGCCAGTTAATATAGGTGCCAAGTGCCAGACCAATTGCTGTCCATGCTGCATCTGCCACACCTGACAAATATGCTACACCCGGAAGTCCCATCAATAACCAGCTACTCATATCGGAAGCCTCGGCGCTCATTGCCGTCACAAAGGGACCGAGCTTTCTTCCTCCCAGATAAAAATCATCTGTTGTTTTGTTTTTCATCGAATAATTAATACCAATGCCGATAACCATAAGAAGGTATGCGATAATTGCTATTAATATACAAATATTAGATACACTCATTTTTCAAACTCCTCTTTCCCATATGTTTATTTTATCTAAAGACTCATACGTGCATTTATAACACAAAACAATACTAGAACGCAATACAGAATAAATACTAGAATGCAGTCCGAACTTTATCCTTGTATTTATTCTGTATTAGTTGTGATTATTATATTTTTTTATGTACTTTTTATAGTATATGTAACATAATATTTATGTACTAACTTTTTTATCTTTATATTTCTCTATCGTCATTAAATTGGCTCGCTCACTATTCAAAGCTACCCTCAAATACCTTTATAAAGCATAGTGTCACTTCGTGACTGCTTTCATTCTAATTTTATTTTTCCAAGAAGATATGGCATAAAATTTTTACAATATTCACTAAGGGAATAGCTTCCATTGCTCAGGCACCAATCATACATCATACCTCTTTCACACAATGCATAATATTTCACAATTTCGTTTGCCGTCATGCGATTTGTAAGCTCACCCTTTTCTCTCCCCTGTGATATAATCTTACGCAGCAGTTTGTAGTATACCCTGTTGTTGTCCATAAGGTGCCTTTCCCCTCTGGTGGTAAGCTGGGTAGAAAATAATCGGCACAACAAATCAAAATCAACTGTATTCTCAATCATTTGAAAAAGCTCATGATTTAGATAAAGTAACACATCATAGCTATTCCATTCATCCGTTAACGTTTCGCTCAACTCTTCATATTTTTCATCAAACATATAGGACAACGAACTAAGCAACGCATCTTTTCCTTCAAAATAATGGTAAAATGAACCCTTAGAGGTTGCAGACTCTGCTATAATTTCCTCAATGGTAGTATCCTCATATCCTTGATTATAGAACAATTTCCAGGCTGCTGTTACAATTTTACTCTTTGTTTTACGAGCTGCTTTTTTAGCCATATAATATTCTCCTGTTTCAGTATAATTCTGTAGTAAACTGTTTCTTCACCAGCTTTCCTCCCAGCTTATATCTCAATTTCAAATATATTGTACCATAATTTCGTGTGCTTTAGCACACATGCAAATCAGTAGTGCAAATCTTGTATTTGCACATTGTACCATATTTTACATAAAATTCCGAATGCCAAATGCTCCCTTACAGATATTTTTTCTGTAAAGGAGTTTTTGGCATTTCTATTTTTCTTCTGTACTCTGATGTGACATGTCATAAGCATAGACAATACCATATAGGATGAATGCTCCCACGATACCGGTAATCCATCCCCATATGCTGGTTTCCAAATGAGGCCAAAGCATCCCAAATCCAAATACACTCATAGTTCCGCCCCAAAAATAGCCCGCGACTAAAAATATTACGTGAAGTGCCAGCCAAGTTACAATTGTTTTATAAAATGCATCCAAATAAATATTATCCGACCATTTCTTCATCATTTTTGAGTCCTTTCTTTTTATATATCATCTTTATTGTTTCCAATTAAGCAAAAATTATATCCAACCTTGTTATAATAATACTTCCAATATTTTTCTTTCTATAAAAGTAATATTCGCTATAGAAAGACATTGCAAATGGGTAAATGTATAAGTAGAAAACGTCAGCGTTGAAGATATGCTCTGATTATGGTACAATGTGCAAATACAAGATTTGCACTACTGATTAAAATGTGTGCTAAAGCACACTTTAGTTTTTAAAAAATTATTAAGGAGCCTATATATGTGGATTGCTGAAAATTGGAAAGACTATGAAGTACTGGATACTTCTTCCGGAGAAAAATTAGAACGATGGGGAGATTATACTTTGGTTCGTCCTGACCCGCAGGTCATTTGGAATACTCCGCACCAGCATACCGGCTGGAAAAGTAAGAATGGACATTATCATAGAAGTACAAAAGGTGGCGGTGAATGGGAATTTATCAATTTACCAAAAGAATGGCAGATTCAATACCGCGACTTAACTTTTCATTTAAAGCCTTTTAGTTTCAAGCATACTGGACTTTTCCCTGAACAGGCTACGAACTGGGATTGGTTCTCAAAAATTATCCGAGAGGCAAATCGCCCACTTAAAGTCTTAAATTTATTCGCTTACACAGGAGGTGCCACTCTTGCCGCTGCAAAAGCCGGTGCAACTGTTACTCATGTGGACGCTTCTAAGGGAATGGTTAACTGGGCAAAGGAAAACGCTGCAGCTTCCGGATTGCAGGATACTCCTATCCGCTGGTTAGTCGATGATTGTGTAAAGTTTGTCGAGCGGGAAATCAGACGTGGCAATACTTATGACGGAATCATCATGGATCCGCCTTCTTATGGACGCGGACCGAAGGGTGAGATATGGAAAATCGAAGATTCCATTTATCCATTTGTAGAACTTACTTCCAAAATATTAGCAAAGGATGCTGCCTTCTTTTTAATCAATTCCTATACTACCGGATTGCAGCCCGCTGTTCTAAACTATATGATTAGTACCGCTATTCTCCCAAAGTTTGGTGGAAAAGTAGAAGCAGAAGAAATCGGTTTGCCGGTTACCGAAAGCGGTTTGATTCTGCCATGTGGTGCTTCCGGACGCTGGTCCAAATAAACCATGGGAACATCAAAATGTTCTTTATTAAATCAGTTGCATGCTCCGAAGCAGCTTTTCGTAAAATGGTACATACCTAGACAGAATATTATTTCTTGTATAAGTCATTGGTGGATAATCTGGAAATATGGTAATCATTCGGTAAAAATAGCTAAGCACCATTAGAACTATTATAATGGCAAATAGTATTTTCAATTCCTTTACCTTTTTTCCACACCAATAACGCCGGAAAACAAACCATATTGCAAGTAGAATCCAACCAATTGCCAATGGATTTAGATTCCATGATCTCTCAACCTGACCCTGCAGCATATACATTACTGCTCTTGTCATTCCACACCCGGGACATGGAAATCCGGTTATAATCACCAACGGGCAAAATGCATGAAAACGTTCTTTCACGATCACATAATATACACCTATGCCTATCAGCAGCCATTTATATTTTTTTAAATCTTGCAGTATTCTTGCAAAAAATGCTTTTATTTTTAACATTATCCCTGCTTTCATATTAGAAATTCAACCAGACCCATTCTACTATTCGATTGTATATTGCATCATTTCATATGCAAGTCTGGTTCCTTCCCCTATCGCTTCTGGAAGCAGAGCTCGTGCGACACATTTTAATTCTTCCTCTGGCTTCTCTATTTGCTGCAAATATGCATAATCTCCATCTATTCTCGCCACTGTATAACGAACCTTTTCAAACACTTCCTATTCTCCTCCATACGCTTCTCTAAAATAATTCTTTATTCCAGTTCTATCTTCTGGGACTGGTATTCTGTATGATATTCATCCTCTACCAATTCCTTAATATTCTTATTTTTATAAGATGCAGCTATAATTTTGCCGGAATCGATTGCCAAATCATAGGTTCCGTCTTTCTTTTTAATCAAATCTGTAAACTGTACTACTGCTTCAGCTCTACAGGAAACACCATTTGCCTGTTGTAAGGTTACATTGTATACAAGTTTCAAATCATTCTGATGTGTTACCACTTCGCCAATTTCATCTTCCTCCAGAACATTCAAATATGCGGAAAGTAAACTCGGATTCGACCACTGAAATGTCGTCTTATTGTTTACCCATATTGGCATTAAATTCGCCTCACTAAAAATCCGAAGTCCATAGTCGGTTGCATCTCCAAACAGTTTTCTCCCTGCCGTATCCAATTCCTCAATTTGCTCCTTTGATATTTCAGATACTTCCTCCAAATAGGCATCCAAACCTGTTATAGTATATTCTTTGTTATACCCTCCTGCACCTTCTTCTATTGCATAGCCTCTGCATACTGCTTCCTCTGTATCAAAATTTGCTATTACCGTAAATACATCGCCTAGCTGATAGCTTTTGCTTTCTGTTTGCAGCTCATATGTAACGGTCTTTAGATAATCGTCCGTTGCTGTATTTTCTAATTGAATTGTTATTTCAGGAGCAATTCCTTCATAGGAAACCTTGCAATTTTGAAATAATTCTTCCAATGATACTTCTTTTGCTTCCGGTAACCCGCTTACCGTTATATGCTCCTCTTTTTCTTTTACGTACAGCTTATACTTTTTTGCCAAATCTTTATCATATTCAAAATCCAGAGTAATCTCATCTCCATTTTTCAAATACCCATTTTGACTCAGCTCATAGGTAATCGAACGACAAAAAGACGGATAGTTTGAATCCGTCTTTAGATCAACATTTGCTGTACCGCATGTATTATATCCAGTAAAGGAAACCGTTGCGAGTTTATTTAGGTCAATTCTGGTGTACTCTGCATTCCAAATAATAATTACAACCGTTGTAATCAGCATTGTAATTGCCATCAACATAATTGTAATGCATTTCTGTTTATTCTTTTTTCTTTTCTTGTTCTGCCTGTCAGTCATGTTGTTTTTCTTTCATTTTTGCTATTGCAAACATCGTTATTTTTCCGGTAAATTTTTATAAAGCGATTTATTCCACCTGCTATATAGAATATCATATTAAAACATTTCACTCAATAGTGTATTTATTCCTCTTTATCCTGATAGTCATTCACCAGCCTAACTCCCTGAAGCTTTGCTAATTCTGCTTTCATTTCCTTATAATCTACATCATTTGCAATTCTAACGTTAAAGCAGTCTGAGTTCTTTAATGGATTTTCTTTAAATTGAGATATATCAATCTCCTGCAGATACTCCTTTTGGAAAGCCTCCCACGCTTCATCTCCACCCTCAAATGTGACCTGGACAACACCGTCCGTTTTTAAGAGTTTCTTCTGTATACTTGCCCGTTCACTTTTCTCAATTCCTTCTACAAAAAAGACCTTTAAAAATCTGGACTGGTAAAAATTTACCGCACCTACTGACAACGATGAAAGCAGAACCATTACTACACAGACTGGTATTACGAGCTTCATTTTCCAATGCCCTGTTTTTCTTTTGCTATATACAGTTCGTCCTAGTACCTTTTCCATACTTTCCTTAGAAACTTCAATTCCCTCAAATCCTGCTTTATATAATTGTCTGTTCTTATCTTTCATCATTCCACACCTCCAATAATTGTTTCATTAAGTTCCTTCCACGCATCAATTGTGTCTGAACAGTACTTTCCTTCAACCTTAGAATTTTCGAAATTTCCTTTACAGAATAATCTTCATAGTAAAACAAATGAATTACATTTCTATATTTTTCCGGGAGCTGCTTCACAGCCTGCACTACATTTAAACATCTGGTAGATTCTGTACCATCTGTATAAGCAGCTTCCGGTCTATTTTCTGTAATAAAAGCTACTTTTCTCTTCCAGAAAGACGACCATATATTATGGCATTCATTGACAGTTACTCTGATCAGCCACCTTTTCACATGCTCATCTGTCTCAAATTTTCTGTTCTCATGATACAATTTTAATAATACATTTTGAAATACATCTTCTGCGTCATATTTATTCTTACAGTTACAAAACGCAATTTTATAAATATTAGATGCATACAAATCAATGATGCGTAGATATTCCTCGTTTGTCATTTCTGTACTCCTATCTTTTTTCTTTGGAAGGTCTTCAATATATATACAGTTGGCTCTGTCAAAATATCTCATTTTTAAAGATTTCTTTTCTTATGTTCCTAATTCTCCATACTTCAATAAAAAAGCAACCCCTTATTTCTAATGGATTGCAAAATGCTATAGTCCGCCATGCGCAACTTTGGCGCTGGCATGCGCTACTTCAAAACTGGCATGCCGTGCGCTTTAAAGCTGACATGCGCTACTTTAAATTTGGCATGCCGGCTTCAACACCGCCATGCACGACTTCGATTCCGCTTCGCTTCATCTCAGTCGCGGGCTTCGCCCTATATTCATAAATAATAAAAGAGGCTTGGTTACAAGCAAGCTTGCACCAAACCTCTTTCATTATTTATTCATGCATGGCTCATTGCCAACGCGTATATTACTCGATAATTTTAGCAACACGTCCTGAACCAACTGTACGTCCACCTTCACGAATAGCGAAAGTTAAACCTTGATCCATAGCGATTGGGTGAATTAATTCGATAGTCATTTCGATGTTGTCACCAGGCATACACATTTCAACGCCTGCTGGTAAGTTACAAACACCTGTTACGTCAGTTGTTCTGAAGTAAAACTGTGGTCTGTAGTTATTGAAGAAAGGAGTATGACGTCCACCTTCATCTTTTGTTAATACGTAAACCTGTGCAGTAAATTTTGTATGGCATGTTACTGTACCTGGTTTAGCAAGTACTTGACCTCTTTCGATTTCTTTTCTATCGATACCACGAAGTAATGCACCGATGTTATCACCAGCTTGTGCTTCGTCAAGAAGTTTACGGAACATTTCGATACCAGTTACAACAACTTTTTTAACTTCTTCTTTGATACCAACGATTTCAACTTCATCAGATACGTGAAGAACACCAGCTTCTACTCTACCAGTAGCAACTGTTCCACGGCCTGTGATTGAGAAGATATCTTCAACTGGCATTAAGAAAGGTTTGTCTGTATCTCTCTGAGGATCTGGAATATAAGAATCAACTGCATCCATTAATTCCATAATCTTGTCTCCCCAAGGACCGTGTGGGTCTTCAAGAGCTTTCAAAGCAGAACCCTGGATAATAGGTGTATCATCGCCTGGGAATTCATACTCAGTTAATAATTCTCTGATTTCCATGTCAACTAATTCAAGAATTTCTTCATCTTCAACCATATCACATTTGTTCATGAATACTACGATGTAAGGAACACCAACCTGACGGGAAAGTAAGATATGCTCTTTTGTCTGAGCCATAACACCGTCTGTAGCAGCAACAACAAGGATAGCACCATCCATCTGAGCAGCACCAGTAATCATGTTTTTAACGTAATCGGCATGGCCTGGGCAGTCAACGTGAGCATAGTGACGTTTGTCTGTTGAATACTCAACGTGTGATGTAGAGATAGTAATACCTCTTTCTCTTTCTTCTGGAGCTTTATCGATGTTAGCGAAATCAACTGCTGCATTTCCTTCAACTCTTTCGGAAAGTGTTTTTGTAATAGCAGCTGTTAATGTTGTTTTACCATGATCAACGTGTCCAATGGTACCAATGTTACAATGTGGTTTGTTTCTTTCAAATTTAGATTTAGCCATTTTTAAGTCCTCCTATAATTTCTTTCATTTAATTTTTAGTTTAATTTCTATATGTGAATCTATGACTCACAATCTGCTTGACTACCTTTGATTATATTAAATAACCAAAGGTTTTTCAAGCATATTTTAAAATTAATATAAGTCTATTTTGCGTGTGCCGCTAAGACTTTTTCCTGTACTGACTTTGGTACTTGTTCATATTTCTCGAAGAACATAGAATAGTTACCGCGTCCCTGTGTTTTGGAACGAAGATCTGTAGAGTATCCAAACATTTCAGCCAATGGAACATAACCTTTTACAAGTTTTCCTCCACCGATGTCTTCCATACCTTCGATACGTCCACGACGTGAGTTGATATCACCGATTACATCGCCCATGTATTCTTCTGGCATTGTAACTTCAACCTTCATAATAGGCTCAAGGAGTACCATTCCGCCTTTTGCCATAGCATCTTTGAATGCCATAGAACCGGCAATGTGGAATGCCATTTCTGATGAATCGACTTCATGGTAAGAACCATCGTATACATTTGCATGTACACCGACAACAGGGAATCCGCCAAGGATACCGGCTTTTGTAGCTTCCTCAATACCTTCACCAATTGATGGGATGTATTCTTTTGGAATTGAACCACCAACAACTGTTGATTCGAATTTGTACAGTTCGTCACCGTTTGCATCCATAGGCTCAAATTTAACTTTACAATGTCCGTATTGTCCACGTCCACCTGATTGTTTTGCATATTTACTATCAACATCAACTGATTTGGTCATTGCTTCTTTGTAAGCTACCTGAGGTGCACCTACATTCGCTTCTACTTTAAATTCACGAAGAAGTCTGTCTACAATGATTTCAAGGTGAAGTTCACCCATACCAGCGATAATAGTCTGACCTGTTTCCTGATCTGTATGAGCACGGAAAGTAGGATCTTCTTCTGCAAGTTTTGCTAAAGATTCGCCTAATTTTCCTTGTCCAGCTTTTGTCTTTGGCTCAATTGCCAATTCAATAACTGGTTCAGGGAATTCCATAGACTCAAGAATAACCGGATGTTGTTCATCACAGATTGTATCACCAGTTGTAGTAAATTTAAATCCAACTGCTGCTGCGATATCTCCTGAATATACTCTGTCAAGCTCTTGTCTCTTGTTAGCATGCATCTGAAGGATACGTCCAACACGCTCTTTTTTATTCTTTGTTGCATTTAATACATAAGATCCTGCAGCCATGGAACCGGAGTAAACACGGAAGAATGCTAATTTTCCTACGAATGGATCTGCCATAATCTTAAATGCAAGTGCCGAGAAAGGTTCTGCATCAGAAGAATGTCTTTCTATTTCATTACCATCCAAATCTGTACCTGTAATGGAAGGAATATCAACTGGTGATGGCATAAACTCTAATACTGCATCAAGAAGCTTTTGAACACCTTTATTTCTGTAAGCGGTACCGCAGCAAACAGGAATCGCCGTACATTCGCAAGTTCCTTTTCTAAGAGCTTTCTTTAAGTCTTCTGTACTTGGTTCTTCACCTTCTAAATACTGCATCATCAAATCATCATCTAATTCACAGATTTTTTCGATTAATTCTGCACGATATAACTCTGCATCATCTTTCATATCCTCTGGGATATCTGTGATAGAAATGTCATCGCCTTTGTCATCATTGTAAATATATGCTTTCATTTCAAACAAATCAATGATTCCTTTAAAATCTTCTTCTTTACCAATTGGTAACTGAAGGCAAATTGTATTTTTACCTAATCTGTTTTTAATCTGGTCTACAGCGCCATAGAAGTTAGCACCCAAGATATCCATCTTGTTAATAAATGCCATTCTAGGTACGTTGTAAGTATCAGCTTGACGCCAAACGTTTTCTGATTGTGGTTCAACACCACCTTTTGCACAGAAAACACCTACTGCACCGTCAAGTACACGTAAAGAACGTTCTACTTCTACGGTAAAGTCAACGTGACCTGGAGTATCGATAATATTAATACGATGTTCAAGAGCTCCTGCCTTAGGTTTGCAGTTCTCTTCTAATGTCCAGTGACATGTTGTAGCGGCTGATGTAATTGTGATACCTCTTTCCTGTTCCTGCTCCATCCAGTCCATGGTAGCAGTTCCTTCATGAGTATCACCGATTTTATAGTTTACACCGGTATAGTATAAGATACGCTCTGTAAGGGTAGTCTTACCTGCATCGATATGAGCCATAATACCAATATTTCTGGTTCTCTCTAGTGGGTATTCTCTTTCAGCCAAGGTAATTTCCTCCTTTTAGAATCTATAGTGAGCAAAAGCTTTATTAGCTTCAGCCATTTTATGCATATCTTCTTTCTTCTTAACAGATGCTCCTGTATTGTTAGCAGCGTCAAGAATTTCATTAGCTAATCTTTCTTCCATTGTTTTTTCTCCTCTTTTACGAGAATACAATGTAATCCAACGAAGTGCTAATGCCTGACGTCTGTCAGGTCTAACTTCGATAGGTACTTGATAAGTAGCTCCACCAATACGTCTAGCTTTAACTTCAAGAACAGGCATGATATTGTTCATTGCCTCTTCGAATATGTCAAGAGCTGGTTTTTCCATTTTGGCTTCTACTTTTGCAAATGCTCCGTATACAATTTTTTGAGCTACGCCCTTTTTACCATCTAACATGATATTGTTAACAAGTTTTGTAACTACTTTGTTATTGTATAAAGGATCCGCTAATACGTCTCTTTTTTGAATATGTCCTTTACGTGGCACGGTTCTTCCCTCCTTATTATATTTGGCAGTTAACTGCCGGTTAATAGATCATCGGTACTCACAATGATAAAAATGTGTTCGCGCTGTTTTTCTTTATCTACGCATCAAACAGGATGTTTCGACTACCAGAACTCCAACACTAACTTAAGTTTAACTGTGGTACATACTAAAAATAAAATTACATTTTATTTTTTAGCATCTTTCGGTCTCTTAGCACCGTATTTAGAACGAGCTTGTCTTCTGTTAGCAACTCCAGCTGTATCAAGTGTACCTCTGATAACATGGTATCTTGTACCTGGTAAGTCTTTAACTCTACCACCTCTGATAAGAACAACACTATGTTCTTGTAAGTTGTGGCCTTCTCCTGGAATGTAAGATGTTACTTCGATTCCGTTTGAAAGACGAACTCTGGCGATTTTTCTAAGAGCTGAGTTAGGTTTTTTAGGTGTAGCTGTCTTAACAGCTGTACAAACACCTCTTTTTTGTGGTGCTGAAGAATCTGTAGATTTCTTTCTCAAAGAGTTGTATCCTTTTTGAAGAGCTGGTGCAGTAGACTTCTTAACGGATGTTTGTCTTCCTTTTCTAACTAACTGGTTAAATGTTGGCATTCTGATTCACCTCCTGTGATATAATTTGTTTGTTGTCGCGCACCAAAAAAACGTATTTTCGTGCACGCTATATTAGTATACTTTTGTCAATCTTGATTGTCAATTGTTTTTTTTGTTTTTTCAACGGTTTCAGCATATTTCAGCATATTTTCCGCATTATTCTTACTTTTCGGTTCAAAGTATCTGTTTTGCAGGTTTTTTCACTTTATCACTTTAAAGTTTTTCCTACTTACTGGTTTCTTTTTTCCAATTAAAAAGTAGAAATAACGATTCCATATATAAATAATTATATACTCCATACTGGTTACCAAGACTGCTACCAACAGCCATTGTAGATAAGGTTGCAAAAAGGCAACGCGTTCACTAATCAGAGAAGCCCCCCGAATTGCAGTTATCATTACCCTGAAATCCAGATGTGTTGCCATTATAATCAATGAATTACGTCCAAGCTTTAATAAAGGTTTCCAGGTTTTTATATTCTTGCACAAAAGAACCACAGCCATCGTACCCGCACAGGCTCCGATATAGAAATACAAATTATTTTTAAATATAACTGCATTTAAGTCTACTCTTCCATTGGCAAAGGCTGCTGCCCCTCCCAGCGCAAAAAGTGCTGCTGCAAGTGCAATTTCTTTTATCTGTGGGGTATCCTTCTGAGTAAGGTAATTCTTGATATAATATCCAAATGTAATAAAAACATATGCTGTAGCACTGCGGTATAAGCATATGATAAGATATCCGGGGATCAAATAATAAATTGCGTTATAAAGTGCATAATTTGCATCAAATATAGGGTGGGTAATGCCAACAATTGCTGCAAGTACCAGCCCAATAATAATCGTCCCCATATGATTGCAATGCTTCCTTATATATAAGAAGAAAATCTCTCCGATAAGCAAAGCCGGCAAAAACCACAGGGTCGATATTCCATAAAGTGTAAACGTAGCTATCATGGAGTAAAAAAAATCTATAAAAGTTTTACTTCCTGCATGAAGCATCAGCATAGCTGCATCCATAAGTAAATATATGACGCTAAAACTCAGATAAGGCAGCATAATGCTTTTCAGTTTCTTCTTTATTATAATAGACATTTTCTTTTCCTCTTCTCCTGTATGACGCAGAAGCATCCCGGAAATAATAAAGAAAAGAGGCATATGAAAGGAAGCAATCCAGGTAAGCAGACTTTCGCCTGCATAAGTAGAATGCCCAATTACTACCAGTATAATTCCAATTCCTTTTGCCATATCTAAATATTGTAATCGTTCTTTGTTTTGAACTCTCATATCTATTCTTCTTTCTCGAATTCTGTCATTCGCCGTTCGCCAAAGGTGAGCAAGCTCCCCATGGCTTACCAACGCTCATCAGATTACAAGCAAGCTTGTAATCGTCATTCGCCGTTCGCCAAAGGTGAGCAAGCTCCCCATGGCTTACCGACGCTCATCAGATTACAAGCAAGCTTGTAATCGTCATTCGCCGTTCGCCAAAGGTGAGCAAGCTCCCCATGGCTCACTAACGCTCATTATATCACAAAAAAGTTTATTCATCTTCTGGGAAATATCTTTTTTGCTTTATATTTATCTTCGTGTACTTTATAATGTATTTATCAAAACAGCAATCTGTTTATTCTTTGCCTTACTATATGGATTTTACTCATTGTAGGTTTTATTTTCCTACTTTATGATTTCTCACAGCTGGAGGAAATGAGTGAGCTTGTCTTTCCATAAATGAAAATAATATTTTTATACAAAGGATGTGTTTTACCTTATGATACTTACAAATGCAAAAAAAACTGCATATCGTGTTTTATTTTTCTGTGCCCTTTTGGCCTGCTTTTGTATGGGCTGTGGGAAAAAAAGCATTGGCTCGCGTGATAATACTCCTGTTGTTCTGGCTTCTGTGGCTTCCGGTACCACTGTTTACAGCTGTACTGTGGCTTCCATTGATGCCTCTAATGCTTCGGAAGGTTATGTTATCGTATCCTATAGCGGTTCTTCTACAAAAGTAAAGTTGCAAATCACAGGAACCAACAATGTGACATACACCTATAACCTGTCCAAAACAAGTGAAACATTCCCTTTATCTGCCGGAAATGGTTCTTATACAGTTGCTGTTTATGAGAACGTAAGCGGCAATCAGTATGCAACCGCTTTATCTAAAACATTTGATGTAAAAATTTCAAATGTTTTTGGTCCCTTTCTATATCCAAACCAGTATGTCAATTTTACAGCTTCCACAAAAGCAGTCGCCGAGGCATCCTCGTTAGCTCAAGCTGCTGATACCGATTTGGATGTTGTTTCTAATATTTATAACTACATTATCAGCACCATAACTTATGACTATACAAAAGCAAATTCGATACAAAGTGGTTATATTCCCGATGTAGATGCTATATTGGCTTCCAAAAAAGGTATTTGCCTCGATTATGCCGCACTCATGGCTGCTATGCTACGCAGCCAGCGAATACCTACCCGCCTGGAAGTCGGCTATGCCGGTGAGGCATATCATGCCTGGATCAGCACTTATATCAAGGATATCGGATGGGTAAATGGTATTATCCAATTTGATGGAAAAGATTGGGAGCTTATGGATCCAACATTTGCTGCCAACTCAAGTGAAAAAACATTAAAGAATTTTATTGGTGATGGAAACAATTACACCACAAAATATATTTATTAATCGGAGGAACAAAATGAAAAATACAAAGATGTTATCCAATACGGAAATTTCTTCCTTTTGTGAACAGATTGCACTTATTTTGAATGCCGGTATCACTCCTGTTGAAGGAATGGGTATTCTCGTATCTGACACCAAAAATGCCGAGGGACGAATAATCATACAGTCTATCTGGAACGTTTGTAAAGCGGGCGAATCCTTCTATACAGCCGTCAAATCCTCTGGTGTGTTTCCAGACTATGTCCTGCATATGATTTCCATTGGTGAAGAATCCGGACGCCTGGACGAAGTCATGGCCTCCCTGGCAAGATATTATGAGCGTGAAGAAAATATTCACAGCAGTATCAAAAGTGCCCTGAGTTATCCGCTCATCATGATACTTATGATGTTTTTGGTTATTCTGGTACTTCTCACAAAGGTACTGCCTATTTTCAATCAGGTATTTATCCAATTGGGAACAGAAATGAATTCCATTTCGAAAACATTTATGTCTGTCGGAAATGCCATCAGTCGTTCTTCCATTGGCTTACTTATTTTTGTTGCATTTTGTTTCATACTTTATCTGTTCTTTACAAAATCCATTAAAGGACATTCTATTTATATGAAATATGCATTAAAGTTCCCTCTGGTTAAAGACTTTTATGAAAATATGGCTTCGGGTCGATTCGCCAGCGGTATGGCACTTACGCTTAGTAGCGGATTGGACACTTTTTCCAGTTTGGATTTGGTCGCTGAGTTAGTGGACAATCCGGTTATGAAAAATAAAATTACCAAATGTAAGACGCTTATTCAAAGCGGTGCAAACTTTGCAGAGGCATTGGCTGCTGCAAATATTTTCAGTATTCTGTATTCCCGCATGATTGCTGTTGGCTTTCGCACCGGTAATGTAGATATTATTATGGATAAAATAGCAAAAAACTACGAAAAAGAAACGGATACAAAAATTTACAATATTATCTCTGTGTTGGAACCTACTTTGGTAATTGTTCTTTCCCTGATTGTTGGATTAATCCTGTTATCTGTCATTCTTCCTCTTATGGGAATCATGGCAAGTATTGGTTAACATTATTTTAAATTCCATAATTTCTATGCGATACAAAGTTACAGATTGGAGCCTATATGAATCGGTTTGGTAAAAAGAAAAACGTCTTTAAACATTTAAATAAAATGAAACTTTCCATTCTTGCTTTTTTGCTGCTCCTTCTTTGTTTTCTCTATGGGGTGCAGTCGGTTTCGGATACGACGAGTGAGAAGCAGGAAGAAAGCCTTAGGAATGCCGTTTATCGAAGTATCGTTCAATGCTATGCCGTAGAGGGTACTTATCCTTCCAGCCTTACTTATTTAGAAGAACATTATGGGCTGACTTATGATACCGACCGTTTCTTTATTGATTATCAACCTATTGGCTCCAATATCATGCCTGATGTCACTATCTTAGTTAAGCACTCACAGGCAGACACAAAAGGAGATCTTACAAATGGATTTTAAACAAAAAAATAAGCATATCGTGGATATCCTATTTGTTATTACGCTCTTCTGTGTATTTGCGGTCTCCGCTTTGATGCTTGTCATAATTGGTTCCAGGGTTTATAAAAATACGGTATCAAATATGGATTATAATTATAATACTCGAACTTCCTTTGCCTATATAACCGAGAAAATACGTCAGTTTAATACAAATGAAAGTATTCAGATAAGTGACTTGGATGGCCACGAAGCTTTATTACTATCCACAGTTTCTGAAGAAGATACTTATTATACTTATATTTATATGTATGACGGATATTTAAAGGAGTTATTTATAAAATCGGGTACTGCACCGGTTCCAGATGCAGGGCAAAATATTTTGCCGCTTACCGATTTTCAACTTACACAGGTAAATGAGCATTTATACCAGTTCTATATGGCAACAGACAGTACAAATACCTGCACGCTCTATGTTTCAACCAGATGTGAAAATTAGCACAAGAAAGGTATGGCTCCTGATATGAATATACGCACCACCTCAAAATCCGCATTGTTTCTCATGGAATTAATACTATCAATTTTCTTCTTTTCTCTGGCAAGCACCGTTTGCATTCAGTTGTTTGTAAAAGCGCATCTGCTGGGAAATGAAACAACGATACAAAATCATGCTGTACTGTGGGCACAGAATATTGCAGAAACATATCTTTCCACAGAAGCCGATACAGATACCACAGCCCAAACCTTAAAAGCAGTTCCTATAGATTCGGATACCTTTTGTCTATATTTTGATAAAGACTGGAATATCCTTCCTTCTGACTCAATTTTCGCAGGTAATTCTGTAGATGGTTCAAATAAACTTTGTTTTACTGCAACCGTTGACACAACAGATAACCACGATTTCCATCAAGCACATATTGCTATTACCGATACCAGAAATACTGTGCTATATCGACTGGATATTTCCAGACATATTCCTCGTCGAAGTTAACCCTGCCTTCTATGAAATATCTTTTTACCACGATTGGAGTAATACTTATGAAACAGAAAAATTATGGTGTTAATATTGGTTCTTCCTCTATATTACTTATTTTTGTTTTATTGTGTCTGGTTTCCTTTGCTTCTTTATCCATTGTCAGTGCAAACGCAGATGCAAGGCTCAACAAAAGGGTCGTAGCACGAACCAGTGCTTATTATAAGGCATGTAATGAAGCAGAGGCTTCCATAGCAAATATCGACAATACGCTTTCCGAATTATATAAATCCGGTATGAAAGAAGAAGACTATTATTCTCAAGTAGGTCATACTATTTCCTATGCAATTCCTATTTCCGATACTCAGTCACTTAATGTAGATTTAAAAATCAACTATCCAATGTCCTCTGGTGAAACCTTTTATACGATTACTTCCTGGAAGGTTTTGACACCCAATACGGTGGAATTTGACGATACTCTGCATCTATTTTCACCAACTGACCTTGAATAAATTAAATGATTATAAAATAGCGAACAAGTTCCTATTACATAAAAAATTCAGCAACAAATATATTCGTTGCTGAATTTTTTTATAATACCACTTCTTATTCGAGAACTAATTCTGTATCCATTTCTTCTGAAACTGTAATTTCTTCATCCTCAACATCAAAATCTTCTGAGAAATCCAAGGTATCCTGCATACCCATATCTGTATCCAATGTGACTGTACGATATCTCTTCATACCAGTACCTGCCGGAATCAGTTTACCAATAATTACGTTTTCCTTTAATCCAATCAATGGATCAACTTTTCCTTTAATAGCTGCTTCTGTAAGAACCTTTGTCGTTTCCTGGAAAGAAGCTGCTGACAGGAATGAATTTGTCGCCAAAGAAGCTTTTGTAATACCAAGCATAACCTGTTTACCAGTCACTGGTTCTTTTCCTTCTGCTGTCAGTTTTTCATTCATATCATCAAAGTCAAGGAAATCAACTAACGTTCCCGGTAAGAATTCAGAATCTCCATTTTCTTCAATTCTAATCTTCTTCAACATCTGGCGTACAATAACTTCGACATGCTTATCATTAATCTCAACACCCTGAAGACGGTATACTCTTTGTACTTCTCCAATCATATAATCCTGCACGGCACGGACACCTTTGATTTTCAATAAATCATGTGGATTAATAGAACCTTCGGTTAACTCATCACCAGCTTCAAGAACAGCACCATCCATAATCTTAATTCGGGAACCATAAGGAATTAAGTATGCTTTGGATTCGCCTGTTTCGTCATTGGTAATAATTACTTCACGCTTTTTCTTTGTATCTTTGATTACGGCTGTTCCAGCAAACTCTGCAATAATAGCAAGTCCTTTTGGTTTTCTAGCCTCAAACAATTCCTCAACACGAGGAAGACCCTGTGTAATATCATCACCGGCAACACCACCTGTATGGAATGTACGCATGGTAAGCTGTGTACCCGGTTCACCGATTGATTGAGCTGCGATGATACCAACTGCTTCACCTACTTGAACCGGTTCGCCTGTTGACATGTTCGCACCATAACATTTTGCGCAGATACCGATATGAGAACGGCAGGTAAGAATTGTACGAATCTTAACCCTTTCGATAGGTTCTCCTTTTGCATCTACACCGACTGTCATAATCTGTGCTGCACGTTTTGGTGTAATCATATGATTTCTTTTAACAATTACATTGCCATCTCGGTCTTTGATTTCTTCACAGGTATATCTGCCTGTCAATCTGTCCTGAAGACCTTCAATGGTTTCTTTTCCATCCATAAATGCTTTTACAACCATTCCCGGAAGTTCATCTTTACCTTCTGCACAATCAATTTCGCGGATAATCAAATCCTGTGATACATCAACAAGACGTCTTGTCAGGTATCCGGAATCGGCTGTACGCAGAGCAGTATCGGAAAGTCCTTTACGGGCACCGTGAGCGGACATAAAGTATTCCAATACATCCAATCCTTCACGGAAGTTTGATTTGATAGGAAGTTCGATTGTACGGCCGGTTGTATCAGCCATCAATCCACGCATACCTGCCAGCTGTTTAATCTGCTGATTAGAACCACGGGCTCCAGAATCAGCCATCATAAAGATGTTATTATATTTATCCAATCCTTTGATAAGGACATCCGTTAATTCCTTATCTGTTTCATTCCAAGTGTCAATAACAGCTCTGTATCTTTCTTCATCTGTAATAAGACCACGACGATAATTAGTGGTAATCTTATCTACTGTGTTTTGCGCTTCTTCCATCATTTCCAGCTTGCGCGCTGGTACAGTCATATCTGAAATAGAAACTGTCATTGCTGCTTTCGTAGAATATTTATATCCAATGGCTTTAATATCATCTAATACTTCTGCGGTTCTTGTAGCTCCATGTGTATTGATAACTTTTTCAAGAATTTGCTTCAATCCTTTTTTGGCAACATGGAAGTCTACTTCTAACTTCAGGAAGTTTTCCGGATTGCTTCTATCTACAAATCCAAGATCCTGAGGCATAATTTCATTGAAAATAAAACGTCCTACGGTAGATTCTACATTTCCGTTCATTACTTCGCCATTTGCATTTGTTTTGCTGACACGAACAGTAACACGGCTGTGAAGTGTAACTGCTTTATTCTCATAAGCCAAAATAGCTTCATTTACACTCTTAAATACTTTGCCTTCGCCTACCGCTCCCGGTCTTTCCTGTGTTAAATAGTAAATACCAAGAACCATATCCTGTGAAGGAACAGCTACTGGACCACCATCTGACGGTTTTAGCAGGTTATTTGGAGATAATAGAAGGAATCTACACTCCGCTTGTGCTTCTACCGATAATGGAAGATGGACAGCCATCTGGTCACCATCGAAATCGGCATTAAATGCGGTACAAACCAACGGATGCAATTTGATTGCTTTACCTTCTACCAGAATTGGCTCAAATGCCTGAATACCAAGTCTATGAAGTGTCGGCGCACGGTTCAGCATAACTGGATGTTCTTTGATTACTTCTTCCAATACATCCCAAACCTGTGTATCTAATCTTTCTACTAATTTTTTTGCATTCTTAATATTCTGTGATATTCCTCTGGCAACTAATTCCTTCATAACAAAAGGTTTGAAAAGTTCAATTGCCATTTCTTTTGGAAGACCACATTGATAAATTCTAAGTTCTGGTCCAACAACGATAACGGAACGTCCGGAATAGTCAACACGTTTTCCAAGTAAGTTTTGACGGAAACGTCCAGACTTACCTTTTAACATATCCGATAATGATTTTAAAGCTCTGTTACCAGGTCCTGTAACGGGTCTGCCACGTCTACCGTTATCAATTAAAGCATCTACGGCTTCCTGTAACATTCTTTTTTCATTACGAACAATGATATCAGGTGCACCTAACTCAAGTAATCTCTTTAAACGATTATTTCTGTTGATAATTCTTCTGTATAAATCATTCAAATCAGAGGTAGCAAAACGTCCACCATCTAACTGAACCATTGGACGTAAGTCTGGCGGAATAACTGGAACCACATCCATAATCATCCATTCCGGCTTATTTCCAGATTCTCTAAATGCTTCTACAACTTCAAGTCGTTTAATAATTCTCGCACGTTTTTGTCCTGAAGAATCCTTCAAACCAGCTTTTAATTCAACTGCTTCTCCTTCCAGGTCAATTGCCTGCAATAATTCTTTTACTGATTCAGCACCCATGCCAACACGAAATTTATTTCCCCATGTTTCTCTGGCATCCTGGTATTCTTTCTCGGATAACACTTGTTTGTATTGAAGATCTGTTTCCCCTGCATCTAATATCACATAAGAAGCAAAGTACAATACTTTTTCTAATACTCTTGGTGACAAATCAAGAATAAGTCCCATTCTACTAGGGATACCCTTGAAGTACCAAATATGAGATACCGGTGCAGCAAGTTCAATATGTCCCATACGTTCTCTACGAACATTTGCCTTTGTAACTTCAACACCACAGCGATCGCAAACGACACCTTTATATCTGATCTTTTTATATTTACCACAATGACATTCCCAGTCTTTGCTAGGTCCAAAAATTTTCTCACAGAACAAACCATCTTTTTCCGGTTTTAAAGTTCTGTAGTTGATTGTCTCAGGTTTTGTTACTTCGCCTCTTGACCAATCTCTAATTTTCTCAGGTGATGCTAAACCAATTTTGATCGCATCAAATGTCATAGGTTGGTATACTTCATTATTTGTTTCTGGCATTTGTGGCACTCCTTCCGACTACTTTTTTAAACTCCATTTTATTCTTCAAAAGAATCCTCTGTTTCGATATCTTCTTCTTCCATATCTGCTGCTTCATCTTCCATATCATTGATGTCTTCTTCCGCAGCTACCAATTCTCCACTTGCATGGTCAAATTCCTGTTTCTGGTATCCCATGGAGCCAAGTGATTCTTTTTCATAATCATAGCCTCTGGAATCGCCTTCAATTACAGAACGATAATCCGTTTCACCATAGTCTATTGTTTCCATGATTTCAACTTCTGTCTGGTCATCACGAAGCACTTTCACATCAAGTCCTAAGGATTGTAATTCTTTTAATAATACTTTGAAGGATTCTGGAATTCCCGGTTCAGGAATATTTTCGCCCTTAATAATTGCCTCATAAGTCTTAACACGACCGATAACATCATCGGATTTTACCGTTAAGATTTCCTGCAATGTATAAGATGCACCATAAGCTTCCAAAGCCCAAACTTCCATTTCACCAAATCTCTGTCCACCGAACTGCGCTTTACCTCCTAAAGGCTGCTGTGTTACTAAGGAGTAAGGACCAGTAGAACGTGCATGAATCTTATCATCTACCAGATGATGCAATTTCAGATAATGCATGTGTCCGATCGTAACCGGACTGTCAAAATATTCACCGGTTCTACCATCACGGAGTCTTACTTTACCATCTCTGGAAAGTGGAACACCCTTCCAAAGTTCTCTATGCTCTCTATTCTCTGACAAATACTGCTCTACTTCCGGAAGTAATTCTTCTTTATGCTTTGCTTCAAATTCTTCCCATGAAAGATTTACATAATCGTTTGCCAAATCCAAGGTATCCATAATATCAATTTCATTCGCACCATCAAATACCGGTGTTGCGATATTAAAGCCTAATGCTTTTGCAGCAAGAGAAAGGTGAATTTCAAGTACCTGTCCGATATTCATACGTGATGGCACACCCAATGGGTTTAATACGATGTCCAAAGGACGTCCATTTGGAAGATATGGCATATCTTCTACTGGAAGCACTCTGGAAACAACACCCTTGTTACCATGACGACCAGCCATCTTATCACCAACTGAGATTTTTCTCTTCTGCGCAATATAGATAACTACTGCCTGATTAACACCCGGTGATAATTCATCTCCATTTTCTCTTGTAAATACTTTGGCATCTACAACGATACCATACTCACCATGAGGAACCTTCAGTGAAGTATCTCTTACTTCTCTTGCTTTTTCGCCAAAGATTGCACGAAGAAGTCTTTCTTCTGCGGTTAACTCTGTTTCTCCCTTAGGAGTAACTTTACCAACCAAAATATCACCTGCACGAACCTCTGCACCAATACGGATAATACCTCTGTCATCCAAATCTTTTAATGCATCGTCACCAACACCCGGAACATCTCTTGTGATTTCTTCCGGTCCTAATTTGGTATCACGTGCTTCTGCTTCGTATTCTTCTATATGAACAGATGTATATACATCTTCCTGTACTAATCTTTCGCTAAGTAATACGGCATCCTCGTAGTTGTAGCCTTCCCATGTCATAAAACCAATCAATGGATTCTTACCAAGTCCAAGTTCGCCCATTGCTGTAGAAGGACCATCTGCGATTACAGTCCCTTCCTCTACTCTTTCGCCCTTGAATACGATTGGTTTCTGATTATAGCAGTTGCTCTGATTACTTCTTGAGAATTTGGTCAATTTAAATACTTCTTTTTCACCATCATCATATGCAATTCTAATTTCCTTGGAAGAAGAATAATCAACAATACCAGGTTTTTTTGCCACACAGCATACACCTGAATCGACAGCCGCTTTTGTTTCGATACCTGTACCAACAACCGGTGCCTCTGTAAATAAAAGTGGTACGGCCTGACGCTGCATGTTGGAACCCATAAGTGCACGCGTAGGATCATCGTTTTCCAGGAAAGGAATCAATGCAGTAGCAACAGAGAATACCATCTTAGGAGATACGTCCATATAATCGAACATACTCTTCATGTATTCCTGTGTTTCTTCTCTGAAACGACCAGATACCAGATTCTTTACAAAGTAGCCATCTTTATCTAGTGCCGCACTCGCTTGTGCTACATGGTAATTGTCTTCTTCATCGGCAGTCATATATACAACATCTTCTGTAACTCTTGGATTCTGCGGATCCGTTTTGTCAATCTTTCTATAAGGAGCCTCTACAAATCCGTACTCATTAATTCTTGCATACGTAGCCAGAGAGTTAATCAGACCAATGTTAGGACCTTCAGGAGTTTCGATTGGACACATTCTTCCATAATGAGAATAATGAACATCTCGAACTTCAAATCCGGCTCTATCTCTACTCAGACCACCAGGTCCCAATGCGGATAAACGTCTTTTATGTGTTAATTCACCCAGCGGATTATTCTGATCCATAAACTGTGACAACTGTGATGAACCAAAGAATTCCTTAACAGCAGCCTGTACCGGTTTGATATTGATTAACACCTGTGGTGATATTTCTTCTGCATCATGTGTTGTCATTCTCTCACGAACAACTCTTTCCAACCTGGAAAGACCAATTCTATATTGATTCTGTAACAACTCACCAACTGCTCTGATACGTCTGTTTCCTAAATGGTCAATATCATCATCATTACCAATACCATATTCCAAATGAATATTATAATTAATAGAAGCTAAAATATCTTCTTTTGTAATATGTTTCGGAATCAATTCATGAATATTTCTCTGAATTGCTTCTGCGAGCTCTTCCGGTTTTTCTTTGTATTCCTCTAAGAGTTGTTGTAATACTGGATAGTATACCAACTCTGTAACGCCTAATTCTTTTGGATTGCAATCAACGAAGTTTGTAATATCAACCATCATATCCGAAAGAACCTTTACATTTCTTTCTTCTGTCTGAATCCATACAAAAGGAACTGCTGCATTTTGAATGGAATCCGCCAATTCAGCCGTCACTTTATCGCCTGCTGCTGCAATCACTTCGCCAAACTGATCTACCACATCTTCTGCTAAAATCTGATGTCTGATTCTGTTTCTCAAAGCTAATTTTTTATTGAATTTATATCTTCCGACTTTAGCCAAATCATATCTTCTAGGGTCAAAGAACATCGCCGTAATAAGACTCTCTGCACTTTCTACACTCAAAGGTTCACCTGGGCGAATTTTTTTGTATAACTCTAAAAGACCTTCTTGATAATTTTCAGAAACGTCTTTTGTAAAACTTGCTTCAATTTTAGGCTCATCACCGAACAGTTCTCTGATTTCGTCATTGGTGCCTACACCAAGTGCCCTAATCAGAACTGTAATTGGTACTTTTCTGGTTCTATCTACACGAACGTAGAAAATATCATTGGAATCAGTTTCATATTCCAACCAGGCTCCACGATTCGGAATTACCGTAGAAGAATATAACGTCTTACCAATCTTGTCGTGTCCGATCGCATAATAGATGCCTGGAGAACGCACTAACTGGCTAACGATAACTCGCTCTGCTCCGTTAATAACGAATGTACCTGTTGCTGTCATAAGTGGAAGATCACCCATAAAAATCTCATGTTCGCTAATTTCTTCTTTTTCTTTATTATATAAACGAACTTTAACCTTTAGGGGAGCTGCAAAAGTTGCATCTCTTTCCTTACATTTTTCAATAGAATACTTAACTTCATCTTCACATAACTCAAAGTCTACGAATTCCAAGCTCATATGTCCACTGTAATCAGCAATTGGAGAGATATCATCAAATACTTCTTTTAATCCTTCTTCCAAAAACCACTTATAGGAATCCTTCTGGACCTCTATAAGGTTGGGCATCTCCAATACCTCTTTTTGTCGTGAATAACTCATACGCATATTCTTGCCTGAAGCAATAGGTCGTATTCTGTTCTTTTCCATTGACATTTCACCCCGTTCTTTATGATTTTAAGCTTTCATTGCACTTAATTTTGCGCATAAAAATAAGCCTACCACACCACAATAGTGCACTATCCACTTTATCACAAATAATTTTTTCTGTCAAGAAAATTAGTAAAATTATTTCTTATAAAGAGAATATGGTAAACTTTTTATCTAAAATAAAAAACCCAGTCATCCGTGCAAGCACGGCAACTGGGTTTTGTTATTTAAAACTCGTTCCGCTGAATCGCGACTATTTTAATGTAGCTTTAGCGCCTTCTGCTTCAAGTTTAGCTTTGATTTCTTCTGCTTCTGCTTTAGCAGCAGCTTCTTTGATTACTTTTGGAGCTCCATCAACTAAGTCTTTTGCTTCTTTTAAGCCAAGTCCTGTAGCTTCACGAACAACTTTGATAACCTTAACTTTGTTTGGTCCAACTTCTGTTAATTCTACATCGAAATCATCTTTTTCAACTGCTGCTTCACCAGCACCTGCTGCTGCAACTACTGCAACACCTGCTGCTGCAGAAACACCGAATTCTTCTTCACATGCTTTTACTAAATCGTTTAATTCTAATACTGTTAACTCTTTAACAGCGTCAATAATTTCTTGAGTTGATAATTTTGCCATTTTAAATATACCTCCATTTAATTTTGAGTTTTACTCTATGATAGTTTCTTATTTTCTTATTCTGCTGCTGGAGCTTCTTCAGCTGGTGCTGCTTCTTCTGCTTCAACTGCTGGTGCTGCTTCTTCTGCTGCTACTACGTCAGATGCGTCGCCTTTTTCTGCCACTTGTTTAATAACACGAGCAAAGTTTGTAATTGGTGATTGCAAACTTCCAAGTAATTTTGAAAGAAGTTCTTCTCTTGATGGAATACTAGCAATACTTGCAATGCCTGCTGCATCATAAGCGATTCCTTCAACAACGCCACCTTTTACTTCAAGCTTGTCTGCTGTTTTAGCGAATTTGCAAATGATTCTGGCCGGTGCTGTTGCATCATCTTTTGAAATTGCAACTGCGCTAGGTCCTTCCAGATACTGAGATAAAGTTTCTAAATCAGTTCCTTTGAATGCAAAATTCATCAAAGTGTTTTTGTAAACCTTGTAGGTAACTCCTGCTTCACGAAGTTCTTTACGAAGTTGTGTGTCTTGTTCTACTGTAAGTCCACGGTAGTCAACTAACACAGCCGATTGAGCATCTTTGATTTGTGCAGAAATTTCATCTACGATAGGTTGTTTTAATTCAATTTTTGCCATTTTTCTTACCTCCTTATAGATTTTTGTTGCCGATAGGAGTTTCTATCTATTGTTGCTATATGCACAAAAAAACCTTCTTGCAGAACAAGAAGGTTAAAAGTCATAATAAGTAAACTCTTTCTCTCCTCGGTAGGCATACTATTATGTCGATAACTACTCATGAATAAGTCTATCAACACCTACTGTCTTCGGCATGGTCATAACGACCTTATTAAACTTAGCACACCGCCCCTTAAAAGTCAAGCATATTTTGGAATTCTACAAAAGGATTTTCCTTGTCACTGTCTGGTCACATACCCTTCTGCATCAATGTTTACCCCGGTAGACATCGTACGCATATTCTGAAGTACCCTTTCTTTTTCACTTCCACTAAGAAGCGTCGTCTTACAGTCGGATTGTAAGCACGGTATAAATTGATAGCTTTTGATTCCATTCTCGTCTAAGGTTACTTTTACCATTCCAGTATCAATGGTCTTCGAATTAAACCAGAAATTCCCAAGGCTGTAAATAACCGGAGTATTTCCCTGATAATCAATTCCCTGCAGGATGTGTGGGTGATCCCCAATAATCAAATCTGCTCCCGCCTCCGCATATAGCGGTGCCTGTTCTTTTTGTGCCCAGTCAATGGCAGTTTCGTTTTCTGTTCCCCAATGTACATATACCACCACAAAATCGCTGTTTTGCTTTGCTTCTTTAATTGCCGCGCAAAGTGCTTCCGGTTCCCTGCAGCGGAATACACCAGGAGAGTTCTCAGTCGCTCCCTTTGTATCTGGATTATCAACACGTTCTATCTGTGTAGCTGATAAAATCGCAATTTTTATGTCATTTACAATAAAATAAACCGGCCGGCTCGCTTCCTGTGCATTATTACCTGCGCCTACATAAGGAACAGAAGCACTCTTTAATGTATCCATGGTATCCAACAGGGAAATCTCTCCATAATCATATGCATGGTTATTCGCCAGTGAAACAATATCCGCTCCAATATCCTGAAGTATTTTTACATATTCCGGCTTACCACGAAAGGTATAGGTTTTTCCCGCTGTGGGTGTTCCCCGGGTTGTAAAAGTGCATTCATTATTTATCATAAAAATGTCTGCCGCCTGCATTTCGTCAATCAAAGTCGGTGATATACATTCGTTTATATTTCCACCATTGTATTTATAAGTATTCATAATGGAATATGAGTCATCAAACATAATATCTCCAGCAAAAGTCATGATTACTTCGTCCGGATTTTTTGACTCTTTTGCATAAATATTTTCTTCCTGCATTTTCACTGCATCTGCTAAAACATCTGCATATTTCCCAATATCTTCTGTTTTCTCTGCCTGCACCTCATTACCACCCGGCACCCCAAACGGAAATGCTTCCACTAAAATCTTTTCACTGTCGCTTGCCAGTTGACTCATGCCTGCCTGTACGCCGTGCATCTTTATAGCATAAATGGCTGTAAGCAAAGCACCTCCGCACAGAAGTACGCACAAAAAAACTCGCAAAAATAGAAAAAATTGCTTTTTCCTTTTTATTCCTGCACGTTGTTTTTCTTTTTGATATGCAATTTGTTTTTCTTTTTTTCTTTCATATTCTCTTCTATTCATATTTCTAGTATACCATACCCACGCATACTACTTCAAGCAAGCCAAAAAGGAGCAGATGCTTTTGCATCTGCTCCTTAAAAAGTCATATTAGAATTTTGCTGTGCTAATTCTTACACCAGGTCCCATTGTGGAAGTAAGTGTCATGCTCTTTAAATATTGTCCTTTTAATGAACTTGGTTTTGCTTTTGAAATAGCATCCATAAGTGCATCAAAGTTTTGTTGCAGTTTTTCTTCTGAGAAAGAAGCTTTTCCAACTGGAACGTGGATAATATTTGTTTTGTCAAGTCTGTATTCGATTTTACCAGCTTTAATATCATTGATTGCTTTTGTAACGTCCATTGTTACGGTACCAGCTTTAGGATTTGGCATTAATCCTTTTGGTCCAAGTACTTTACCAAGACGTCCAACAACACCCATCATATCAGGTGTAGCAACAACAACATCGAAGTCTAACCAACCTTCATTTTGAATCTTTGGAATTAATTCATCTCCGCCTACGAAATCTGCTCCAGCTGCTTCTGCTTCTGCAACTTTTTCATTTTTAGCGAAAACTAAAACTTTAACAGTTTTACCTGTTCCGTTTGGTAATACAACAGCACCACGAATCTGTTGTTCTGCGTGACGTCCATCACAACCTGTTCTGATGTGAAGTTCAACAGTTTCATCAAATTTAGCTGTTGCTGCTTTTTTAACTAAAGAAATTGCTTCGCTTGGTTCGTATTGAGCTGCGCGGTCAATTAATTTAGCAGCTTCGTTATATTTTTTTCCGTGTTTCATTATAAATTACCTCCTGTGGTATTATGGCGGTGTGCATCTGCACTCCTCCCACTTTATTTTCTGCTACATTGAATCTGTTTCGAATTATTCTTCTACTGTGATTCCCATACTTCTTGCTGTACCAGCAATCATGCTAATTGCTGCATCTACAGATGCTGCATTTAAATCTGGCATTTTAAGTTCTGCAATTTCCTGGATTTTTGCTTTTGAAATTGTAGCGACTTTTGTTTTGTTAGGTACGCCTGAACCTGATTTCAGGTTACATGCTTTCTTAAGAAGTACTGCTGCAGGTGGAGTCTTTGTAACAAAACTGAAACTTCTGTCTGCGTATACAGTAATAACAACAGGAATGATTAAGTCACCTTTGTCTGCTGTTCTTGCATTGAATTGTTTTGTAAATTCAACGATGTTTACACCATGTTGACCAAGAGCTGGTCCAACTGGTGGAGCCGGTGTTGCTTTGCCAGCAGGAATCTGTAATTTGATATAACCTTCTACTTTTTTTGCCATTTTTCGGCACCTCCTAAATTTGTGGTAGTTTTTTGGCGGTATTATCTAATCTCGCGAAAAGACTTCACATGACTATCTGCAGTCTGCGCATACCTCCCACGGTCCATATGATAAGAACTGTATATAAGTAGGACTTCTCCTATGAACATCTTTTGTTACATTTTACGAACTTCTGCAAAACTGATTTCGACCGGTGTTTCCCTGCCGAACAATTCCACATTAATGGTTGCTGTCTGTTTACCGTAGTCAATTCTCTGGACAACACCAACGGTATCCTTCCAGACGCCTGCTACAACAGCAATCGTATCGCCATCCTTAAAGTCTACAGAGAGATTTTCTGCTCTGATTCCAAGCGGTTTCATCTCTGCTTCTGTCAATGGTACCGGTTTGCTTCCCGGACCAACAAAACCTGTAACACCTCTGGTATTACGAACTACATACCATGTGTCATCATTCATTACCATATTAATGAGTACATAACCAGGGAATAATTTCTTCTGAACAGTTTTGTTTGCACCGTTCTTCAGTTCAACAACATCTTGCATCGGAACTCTTACTTCTATGATTTCCTCTTCTAAGTGTCTATTCTCGATTGTCTTATCAATATTGGCTTTTACTTTGTTTTCATACCCTGAATAGGTATGTACTACGTACCAATTTGTTTCTGCCATACAACCTTCCCTCACTTACATTGTTAAGATGTTAATACCATATTTGATTACTGTATCAAACAGAGTAATAATTAATCCCAAAACAACAGAAATGCTAACAACTGCGATTGATTGTTTTAAAAGTGACTGTTTGTCTGGCCAAGAAATTTTCTTAAATTCAGCTTTTACACCATCAAAGAATTTAACCTTTGGTGTTTCATTTGCAGAATTTCCCATAGTTTCACTTCCCTTTCAATTGCTCACAACAAAAGACTCTTCGTCTCATTATTGCTTTTCATTATTTAGTTTCTATTTTGTTTCTTTGTGTAATGTATGAGTTTTGCAGAATCTACAATATTTCTTTGTTTCCATTCTGTCAGGATGTGTTTTCTTATCCTTTGTCATATTGTAGTTACGTTGTTTACACTCTGTACATGCTAATGTGATCTTCGTGCGCATAATTCCACCTCCACGCGTTATAATTTATATATTCTTTGTCTTTTCCAGCCCTTTATTATACTCAATTTTAGAGCATAAAAAAAAGACCTATTTCTCATCTCGCTCAACAACTATACCATATGACATGCCTTCCGTCAACCAAATTTTACATTCTTTTTATGCAAAATTGGTAGAATTGTTTCCTTACATAATTATGTATATGTGCTTATGTAACCCTTTGCTTTTAGATAATCCTGTTTGTGTGCTTATTCTATATTTTTTAAGTATATTTATC
>JAQUYA010000083.1 GCA_028692055.1 Lachnospiraceae bacterium
TACTCCAATGGACGGCTGGATATTTACAAGAAATATTTGAGCAATCTAAATCTGACAGGACATGCAACCATTGGATTACCACAGGAAGACGGAACGATTGTAGTGCATGCGCATAATTCTTTTATTCAAATGGCATATGATTGTGGTATAATAACAGGTATTGTATTTTTCGTATTATATATTGTTTTTGGATTTCGTAGTGTGTGGTATTATCAGAGAAGGAAAGACATTGATAAATATGCAATGCTGCCGGTTATTATATTCGCAGCATTTGGAATATCCAGTATGGTGGAATATGTATTCCGCCCTACGATTCCATTGGGATTTGTCTTTTTATTAATGCTGGCACCATTAATAATTAGTCCAAAGAAATGTGAGAAGAAGCTGACGGATGCAGAGTTGGAGCAAAAATAGTTATGAATAAGAGATTAGGCAGAATAAATTACAAATTAATATCAAGAAGGCTATTTCTGGCGGCTTATGATGTGATTGCAGCAAGTATTGCATCATTATTTGCACTTATGATACGTTACGACTTTCACTATGAGGAGATTGCGCCGCACTTTCTAGAGTCTGTGAAGGATTTTATGCCGTTTACGATTCTGATTACACTTGCAGTATTTTATGTATTTCGTTTGTATCATAGTCTGTGGATGTTTGCAGGTGTGACCGAGATACAGAATATTGTGATTGCCTGTCTGCTTGCTTCGGCAATCGAGGGTCTGGGTTTATTCTTTACAGGAAGGCTGGTACCGAGAAGCTATTATTTCACCAATGCAGGTTTTTTAATTGCCCTTACTTTTGCCAACCGTTTTTCCTATCGTTTTCTCAGAGGAATGAAACACAAGCAGCAGAATAAGAAAAATGGCATTCGTGTCATGATTATAGGTGCCGGTGATGCCGGAAATGCAATTATCAAAGAAATCGTCAGCAGCAATTACAGTCGTATGGTTATCAAATGTGTAATAGATGACAATAAGGATAAGTGGGGACGGTTTGTTCAGGGAATTAAAGTAGTAGGCGGCAGAGATAAAATCGTCGAGATGGCGAATTTCTACAATATTAATGAGATATTTATTGCAATGCCTGCAGTATCGCAGAAAGTGATTCGTGAGATTCTAGAGATTTGTCAGGAAACGGACTGCAAGCTGCGTACATTACCAGGTATGTACCAACTGGTAAATGGCGAAGTCGACGTTAGTAAGCTTCGTGATGTAGAGGTAGAAGATTTGCTGGGGAGAGAGCCAATTGTAGTAGATTTGGATGCAATCCTTGGTTATGTAAAAGATAAAGTGGTTATGGTTACTGGTGGTGGTGGTTCCATTGGAAGTGAATTGTGTCGGCAGATTGCTATTCATCAGCCGAAACAATTGATTATCGTAGATATTTATGAGAACAACGCATATTCCATACAACAGGAGTTAAAGACCAAATATCCCGAGCTGGACTTACAGGTACTTATTGCATCTGTAAGAAATACAAACCGTATTAATTCCATCTTTGCGACCTACAAACCGGATATTGTTTATCATGCGGCGGCACATAAGCATGTACCGTTAATGGAAGACAGTCCAAATGAAGCAATCAAGAATAATGTATTTGGAACCTGGAAAACAGCACAGGCAGCAGCTTGGTATGGTACGAAAAAGTTCGTTATGATTTCAACAGATAAGGCTGTAAACCCAACCAATATTATGGGTGCTTCTAAACGCATCTGTGAAATGATTATACAAATATTTAACCGTCATTACAGTACAGAATTTGTGGCGGTTCGGTTCGGAAACGTGCTTGGCAGTAATGGTAGTGTAATACCACTGTTTAAGAAGCAAATAGAGTCAGGCGGACCGGTTACCGTAACGGACCCGGAGATTATTCGTTATTTTATGACAATACCAGAGGCGGTTTCTCTGGTACTACAGGCAGGTACCTATGCAAAGGGCGGGGAAATCTTCGTATTGGATATGGGAGAACCGGTTAAGATATTGGACCTCGCCAAAAATCTAATTCGCCTTTCCGGACTAAAATTAGGGGAAGATATTGAAATTAAATTTACGGGATTACGTCCTGGTGAAAAGCTGTATGAAGAATTGCTTATGAGCGAAGAGGGTCTTCAGGAAACAGATAATAAGCTGATTCATATTGGGAAACCAATTGAGATAGATGAAACAGAGTTCTTCTGCCATTTAAAGAAATTAAAAGATGCAGCAGAAGAAGAAAGCGAAGATATTCGCTTATTAATACAGGGGATTGTACCAACATATGTTCCAAAGAAATAGAAAAGAGGCAAAGATATGGAAAAGAAAAGAATCTTTCTTTCTTCACCAACTATGAATGGAAAAGAACAGGAATACATTAAGGAAGCATTTGATACAAATTGGGTTGCTCCATTGGGCAAAAACGTAAATGAATTTGAAAATGAATTAGCCGCGCATGTGGGAAGCAAATATGCAGCAGCCTTAAGTGCCGGTACAGCAGCCATTCATCTGGCACTCAAATTAATTGGAGTAGAACAGGGGGATAAGGTATTTGTATCTTCTTTAACTTTCTCTGCCAGCTGTAATCCAATTGCATATGAAAAAGCAACACCGGTATTTATTGATGCGGAACCGGATACCTGGAATATGTCACCGACCGCATTAAAGAAAGCATTTGAAAAATATCCAAATCCAAAAGCAGTAATCGTGGTGGATCTATATGGTACACCGGCAAAAATGGATGAAATCATGACAATTTGTGCAGAGCATAAAGTTCCGCTTATTGAAGATGCGGCAGAAGCATTGACCTCTACATACAAAGGAAAATATTTAGGTACTTTCGGAAAAATGGGCATTTTTTCTTTTAACGGAAATAAGATTATAACAACTTCCGGTGGAGGAATGTTGGTGTCGGATGAGGAAGCACTCATTCAGAAAGCAAGATTTCTTGCCACACAGGCACGTGACCCGGCAAGACATTATCAGCATTCGGAGATTGGCTACAATTATCGAATGTCCAATATTGTTGCGGGCATCGGCAGAGGCCAATTAACCGTATTAGAAGAATACAAACAAAAGAAAAATGCTATTTATAAAGAATACAAAGAAAGATTTGCAGATATTAAAGATATAAGCATGAACCCAATGAATCCGGATGGAGATGCCAATAACTGGCTGTCCTGTATGTCGATTGCTGCAGACTCGAAAGTGACACCAACGATGGTTATGGATGCTTTGGAGGCGGATAATATTGAATGCAGACCAATCTGGAAACCGATGAATCTGCAGCCTGTTTTTGCAGATTGCGAATTTTTCCAGCATAATGAAGGAGCGGTATCTGTAGGGGAAGATATTTTTAACCGTGGTTTATGTTTGCCTAGTGATGTCAAGAATACACAGGAAGATATGGATAGAATTATAGCAATTGTAAGAAATTTATTCGTATAGGAGCAAATCCCATGTATCGAAAATTTATAAAGAGATCATTTGACATATTGTTATCAGGAGCCGGACTGCTTATATTAAGCCCGGCTTATTTGCTTTTAGCCATATTGGTTCGCGTGAAGCTGGGAAGCCCTATCTTATTCCGACAGGAAAGACCCGGTTTACACGAAAAGATATTTACATTAAAGAAGTTTCGTACCATGACAGATAAGAAAGATGCGGAAGGAAATTTATTGCCGGACTGCGAACGTTTAACATCCTTTGGTAAATTTCTGCGGGCTACCAGCTTGGATGAATTACCGGAGCTTTGGAATATCTTTGTAGGCGATATGAGCCTGATTGGTCCGCGCCCATTATTAGTAAGTTATCTGCCATACTATACAGAGCGGGAACGTTTGCGCCATTCCGTTCGACCGGGACTTACAGGTCTGGCGCAGGTAAGCGGTAGGAATTATCTGGCATGGGACAATCGATTGGCAAAAGATGTGGAATACGTGGAACATATTACTTTTTTAAATGATCTGAAGATTCTCTTTTTAACGGTATATGTGACGATCAAGCCGGAAAATGTAGCCGAAGATACAAATCAGGCAGAAGGAAACTTCGCGGAAATTCGTAAGGCAGAGAGAGCAAGCAAAATAAAAAAATGATTAGATACAAAGCTCAGGAGGAATGAGAATTGAACATATTGGTACTTAGCGCAGGAACGAGAAATAAGGTAGTTGAATATTTCAAAAAAGCATTGGACGGAAAAGGAAAGGTTATTGCGACGGATTGCAGTGATTTGGCTCCGGCAATCTACGAGGCAGATGAATCTATCATCGTGCCAAGGATTGATGCAGAAGGATACTTAGATGTGATATTAAATATATGCCGGGAGAAGAAAATCGATGGTGTATTTTCTCTGATTGACCCGGAACTCAGTATGTTGGCAGCACAGAAAGAAGCTTTTTTAGCAGTTGGCACCACGCCAATCATATCAAGTGCGGAAGCGGTGGAAACCTGTTTTGATAAATTCAAGATGTATCAACTGCTGATAGAAAATGGCTATAAAACAGCGAAAAGCTATGTGGATAAAGAAGTATTTTATGCAGATGTGGAAGCAGGAAGAGTAACGTATCCGGTATTTGTAAAGCCGGTAAAAGGAAGTGCAAGCATAAATATCAGCAAGGTATTTAGCCACAAGGAAATAGATGTCCTGTTTGAACTATATGATGATTTGCTGATTCAGCAGTATATGGATGGTACAGAATATGGTGCAGATGTGTATATAGACATGATATCAGGTAAGGTAGTTTCTATTTTTACGAAGCAAAAAATCAAAATGCGTGCCGGAGAAACAGATAAATCGGTATCCGTAAAGGACGAGGCATTGTTTCAACTGATTGAGAGATTCGTAGAGCAGGTAGGATTCCGTGGCATTATTGACATGGATATATTTAAGATAGATGGGGAATATTATATCTCCGAGGTAAACCCTAGATTTGGCGGTGGTTATCCACACGCATATGCGTGTGGCGTAAATGTACCCGAGCAAATCATACGCAACTTGGAAGGAAAAGAGAATCCATGTACGATAGGCGACTATAAAGAAGGTATTTATATGATGAAATACAATGAGATTATGATACGATAACAGAGCAGGGAGAAGTAGTAGCATGCGCAAAACGGTAATGATTTTGACAAATAGCGATTCGGGCTTATATGATTTCCGAAAAGAGGTTTTGCAGCGGTTAATTACTGAAGGGTACCAGGTTATCGTTTCTGTACCGGAGGGTAATTACAGAGAACGGATTGAAAAGCTTGGCTGTACTTATATTGGAACTCCTTTGAATCGTAGAGGCATGAACCCAGTGAAGGATGGAAAGCTCTTTATGATTTATATGCGGTTATTGAAACAGTATAAGCCGGATATAGTGCTTACTTATACGATAAAGCCAAATACCTATGGAGGATTGGCCTGTAGGATTTGCCGGACACCATACATTGCAAATATCACAGGGCTGGGGACCGCACTGGAGAATCCGGGTATGGTTCAGAAGCTAGTCGTTTTTCTTTATAGGATTGGACTATATAAGGCTTCTTGTGTATTTTTTCAAAATGAATATAATCTAAAATTTGTAGAGGGAAAAGGCTGCATACATGGTAAAACCAGATTGCTGCCCGGCTCCGGTGTGAATCTGAAGGAACATGAATATGCTTCTTATCCGGACGAAAACGAGGAAGTTCGTATATTAGATGTTATGCGGGTTATGGATGCAAAAGGTGCGCATGAACTATTGCAGGCAGCTCCTATTATTAAAAAGGAGTTCCCGAATGTAATATTTGAGATAGCAGGTTCCTATGAGGAAGAAAGCAGGGCGAAATATGAGCCTGTGATAAAGGACTTGCAAGAAAAGGGTATTTTGCGTTATTATGGATATCGAGAGGATTTGCAACAGATTATGGAGAAAAGCCATATTGTGCTAAATCCTTCCTATAGTGAAGGTGTTTCCAACGTATTGCTGGAAGCGGCAGCGACAGGTAGACCGGTAATTGCTTCGAATATACCCGGCTGTAAAGAAACCTTCGAAGAAGATGTGACGGGTGTAGGGTGTGAAGCAAAGGACAGTGAATCCTTAATTGAGGCATTACGCAAAATGTTAAGCTATACACCACAACAAAGAGAACAAATGGGATACGCAGGCAGACAATATGTGGAAAAACATTTTGATCGAAAGCAAGTGATTACTATTTATTTAGAAGAAATCACGCAAGTGATTTCTTGAAATATTAAGATAAGTGATTATACACAATATTCCCTATTGGGCTTTGTATATAATTATTTTGAGAAAAGATAAAGAAAAGATAAAGAAAAGAGGACAATCATATGGATTTATATGAAAGAATCGTTAATGGAGAAGAAAAAGTAGCATTGGTAGGACTTGGATATGTAGGTATGCCAATTGCAGTTGCATTTGCAAAGAAAATTAAAGTAATAGGTTTTGACTTAAATGCAGCAAAAATTGATTTATATAAGCAAGGGGTAGACCCAACCAGAGAAGTCGGTGATGAGGTAATCAAAAATACGACCGTTGAGTTTACAGCAGACGAAGCAAAATTAAAAGAAGCAAAATTTCACATTGTAGCGGTACCTACACCGGTCAATGATGACCATACACCTGATTTATCACCTGTAGAAGGTGCAAGTGAAATCTTAGGACGTAATCTGACCAAGGGATCAATTGTAGTATTTGAATCTACTGTATATCCAGGTGTAACAGAGGATATTTGTGTACCTATTCTGGAGAAACAGTCCGGTTTGAAATGTGGCATTGACTTTAAGATTGGATATTCACCAGAGAGAATCAACCCGGGTGATAAAGTGCATAGACTGGAAACGATTACAAAGATTGTATCCGGTATGGATGAAGAAACACTGGACACCGTGGCAAAGGTATATGAACTCGTTGTAGATGCGGGGGTACATCGTGCAGAATCTATTAAAGTAGCAGAAGCAGCTAAGGTGATTGAAAACAGCCAGAGAGATATTAACATTGCATTTATGAATGAATTATCCATTATCTTTAATAAGATGGGTATTGATACACAGTCTGTATTAAAGGCAGCCGGAACGAAATGGAACTTCCTGAAATTCTTCCCGGGACTTGTTGGAGGACACTGCATTGGTGTAGACCCATACTACCTGACCTATAAAGCAGAACAATTGGGCTATCATTCACAGATTATTCTTTCGGGTCGCCGGATTAATGATGATATGGGAAAATATGTAGCAGAAAGCTTAGTGAAGAACCTTATCAAAGCGGACATTCCGGTAAATAAAGCGAAAGTTGCAATTTTAGGCTTTACATTCAAGGAAAACTGTCCGGATACCAGAAATACGAAGGTAATTGATATTTATAAAGAGCTGATGGAATACGGTATTACACCGGTTGTGACAGATGAAACAGCCGATGCTGCGGAAGCAAAGCGTTTATATGGTATTGATTTTGTACCGATGAATACGATTAAAGATATGGATGCTGTTATTATTGCAGTATCCCATACGGAATTCCTGAAATTAAACAAGGAAGATATTACCAATTTTTACAACAGCAAACATGCGAAGAAGGTATTGGTTGATATCAAGGGCTTATTAGACAGAAAAGAATATGCAGAACCAGAGTACTTATACTGGCGGTTGTAAGAACTACAGACAAGGAGAAAACTCATGGGATATAAAAATTTAAAGTTTGATAAGGATAGCGTCTTTCTGGTAACTGGCGGAGCCGGATTTATTGGTTCTAATATTTGCGAAGCATTAACCGATATGGGATATCAGGTGAGGTGTCTGGATGATTTATCGACAGGGTCACAGGCACATGTGGATATGCTTTCTGACAGACCCAATTATACATTTATCAAAGGTGATATTAAGGATTTCGATACTTGTATGGAAGCCTGCAAGGGGGTTACGTATGTACTGAACGAAGCTGCCTGGGGCAGTGTTCCAAGAAGCATCGAGATGCCGTTATTTTACGAAGAAAATAACATTAGAGGTACTCTGAACATGATGGAAGCAGCGAGACAGAATGGTGTAAAGAAATTTGTTTACGCTTCCAGCTCCTCCGTATATGGCGACCATCCTACACTTCCCAAAAAGGAAGGCATAGAAGGCGATGTCTTATCTCCGTATGCATTAACGAAACGAACCAATGAGGAATATGCAAAATTATATAAAAAATTATATGGCTTAGACACCTATGGTCTTAGATACTTCAATGTATTTGGACGTCGCCAGAATCCAGATGGAATGTATGCAGCAGTTGTTCCGAAGTTCATTAAAATGCTGCTAAATGGTGAAACACCAACTATTAATGGAGATGGTAAACAATCCCGTGATTTCACGTATATTGATAATGTCATAGAAGCAAATTTAAAAGCATGTCTTGCATCAAGCGAAGCAGGCGGCGAAGCTTTTAATATTGGATTTGGTGGAAGAGAATTCCTGATTGATATTTATTATGACCTGTGCGAAGCATTAGACAAGAAGGTTGAACCGAATTTTGGACCAGACAGACTTGGCGATGTGAGAGATTCCAATGCGGATATCAGCAAAGCAAGAAAGCTGTTGGGCTATGACCCGGAATATGACTTTAAGACAGGAATTAATCTGGCGATAGATTGGTATAAAACGAATTTATAGGGGTGGAAGGAAAGCATAGGATAAAACTTATGCTTTTTTCACTAAAGGAGAAAAATAAATGAAAGCAAAATTTCAGAAATTCTATCAGGAAAACAAATTTTTATCTATTATTTTGATATTTCAATTTCTATTTTTAATGGTCTTATTAACAAAAGTATTTGGGAAACCGCAAGAAATACATTTTACAGAAAATGATTTTATAATGGAACCAAATCTGGGTGTGCAGATTTTTGAGGATGGCAGTATTGGAACGATTATTGCAGATGATAATGAGCATGATGGATATAATATTCTACAGCTTCCGATAACGGGAATTGAATCTGGTGGTTATCAGGTTATCGTGAATTATGAGGCAAATAAAAGCGTGGCAAATTCAAGACACTCGGTTACCGACATTACAGGTACGGTTAGTTTTGGATCAGTAAAGAATCGTATGTCCATGCTGGCGTCAACAATTAATCTGGATGATGGACATACCATACAGACAGGGCGCTTATGGGTAAGAATATCCTCTCATTTGGATGATTTGACAGGAACGGTATACTTTAATGGAAATGGAAAATTGTCTATTAGCAGTATTGATTTGATAGAACAGCCTATTTGGAGAGTTATGAGAATCTTGGGTTACTTATCTTTCTTTTTTATCTTTGATTTTTTTATAATTCTATTTTGGGGAAATGGAATCTTGAAAATGGATAAAAAAGGAAAAATGACTTTGATTGGATTAATAGGAATTATACTGTTGTCCAGTTTACCGATATTTGCCAACTTTATTTTTAAATTAAGAGGTCATGATTTGGATTTTCATTTACAAAGGCTATGTGCATTGGCAGATTCTTTACGAGATGGTCAATTTCCAGATCGTATGCATACATCAATGTTAAATAATGCAGGATATGCATCTCCATTATTTTATGGTGAGATATTTTTGTATTTTCCAGCAATGTTATATAACCTGATGGTACCTTTGCAGACCTGCTATGCAATCTATGTATTGCTTATAAATATGGCGACGTGTTTAATTAGTTATTTCTGTTTTAAAGAAATTGCAGGGAATAATTATCGAATAGGCATTTTGGCATCATTTCTTTATACATTGAGTGCGTATCGATTCACGAATCTTTATGTGCGAGCTTCCATGGGAGAATATACAGCAATGGTATTTTTGCCATGGGTTATTCTTGGTTTCTGGAGAGTTTATATGGCGGAAGATGAATATAAATTTAAGGTAAAGGGTTATCTGCCAATTATTCTTGGACTTACCGGAGTAGTACAAAGTCATATTATTTCCTGTGAAATGATTGCAATTTTTGTTATCCTGTTCTGCGTTGCATTTATAAAAAAGACATTTAAAAAAAATCGATTTATCACTTTAACTAAGGCACTTATACTTACTATATTGGTAAATTTATGGTTTTTAGTTCCTTTTATGGAATCTCTACAGATGAAGGTCTTAGTTGCACGTACCGATATAATTAATAATATTCAACATTTTGGGGCCTATTTGATTCAGGTGTTTGCCATATTTCAACCAGGCTATGGCTCAACGCTTACTGGAATGCAACAGGAAATGCCGTTATCACTGGGCTTGCCATTGGTACTAGGTTTATGTGCATTTTTATATTGCTGTATACAAAGAGAAGAGTGGGAGCTGGCAAAAAATAATTCATACAAAATAGCTTTGGTTGCTTTTATTGGTGCCATTCTTGCAATTGCATTTGGAACAATTTATTGGCCGTGGGATACGATTAAATACTTAAATCCACTAGCTGGTTATTTCCTCTGTGATATACAATTTCCATGGCGTTATCTTACAATGGCAACAATATTTTCGGTACTGTTAGTTGTATGCGTAATGCAAATAGTAGAACAGAAAAAGGGAAGAAAGATTGTAGATATGGTAACTTTGATACTGGTAACAGCAGGTATACTGGTAACGGGTATTTTCTATATGCAATTTACGTATGAAGCTGATGAAGCATACTATTGTACAGCTGAAGAAGTAGGAAATCTGGAAGTTATGGGCGCAGAGTATTTGTTGGAGGAGTCTACTGTTGATAAGCTGGTAGCCAGAACAGTTACTCCGGGTAATGAGCTTGTTACAATATCCGATTGGTATACAGAAAAAGGAATGACCTATATAAAATGTGAGAATAAATCTGGTTCCAGCGGAACAATAGAAGTACCGGTATTTAATTATGATAATTATAAAGCTATTGATGTAAGCACAAGAGAAGAAATGGAGATTCAGAATAGTTCTAATAACCAGATACTTGTTGTATTGCCGACTGATTATGCAGGAACAGTAAAAGTATACTATCACCCACCAATGCACTGGAGAGTATGTGAAGTGGTTTCTTTATTATCAATATTTGCCATCATTATTAGCTATATAAAAGAGAGAAAGACAATTTTTACAAAGAGGAAGTAGTGGATAAATGGAGAATTATAGAGTAGTAATATTCGGCGTGAAGGACACCACAGAGGAAATCGTGGAATTTATACAGAGCAAAGTATGCAGGGTGGATTTGATTGTTACGATACATGAAAGTGTGTTAAAAGGAAATCAGGTAGCAGGATTTAAGGGACTAGGATTTCTGACAGAGAAATATGGGATTCCAGTATATGAAACAAAGTCCTATGGCCTGAACGATGAAGAAACAAAAGATTTTTTTGCGCAGAATACCTTTGAAATTGGTATTTCGATGGGGTGGCAGAGATTGATTCCGGAACAGGTGCTGGATTCTTTTAAGGAAGGTGTCTTTGGCTTTCATGGAAGCTGCGGCTATTTGCCTTTTGGACGTGGACGTTCCCCACTGAATTGGTCAGTAATCAGTGGAGACAGTCGATTTGTCCTGAATTTATTTCAGTATGATAAGAATGCAGACAGCCCAAATGTATTTGGAAATGAGATGTTTCAGATAAATGCGCACGATACAATACGTACTCTACAATACAAAAACATTATCGTTTCCAAACGCCTGATACAGAGGCTTCTGGAGGCATATCAAGCAGGAAGCATTCAAATTAATCGTGCTTCCAAAGATTTTGATGGCTGGTATAACAAACGAACTGCTGCAGATGGTAGGATTGATTTTCACGCAAGAACCAGGGATATCTATAATTTGGTTCGTGGAGTTACCAGACCATTTCCAGGAGCATTTTGCCAGATAGAAGAACACAAAATAACAGTTTGGAAACTGCATCCGTTTGATGAAATGCTGGACTTTTCCACATATGCACCGGGAG
>JAQUYA010000009.1 GCA_028692055.1 Lachnospiraceae bacterium
AGAAGATATTTTATCCCAATTAGAAGAAATAAGAACAATATTGCAATAGCATTAAAGCGGAATAGAGAAAGAAATGGTAATTAATATGACTTATGATAATACGACACCGATTACAGCGAAAAGGTATGATGAAAAAATTAATGATACACTTCCATATTATCAGGAATTTTACAATCAAACCTTAGATGTAGTCGAGCAGTGTGGTTTTGGTAAAATAGATTGGCTGGATTTAGGCGGTGGAACAGGTTCTTTGGAAGAACAGGCATTTCAGAAATTTTCGGATATTCATTTTGTATTTGCTGACCCATCAGAGAAAATGATTGAACAGGCAAGAGAAAAGTTGCAAGATGCCTCCGTGCAGTATATTTGTGCAGGTTCCACATCGGTTCATTTTACAGAGCAGTTTGATGTGGTTACAGCAATCCAGTCACATTACTATATGCAGGAAGAAGAACACAAAGAAGCAACAGAATGTGTATATCATGCATTAAAAATGGATGGGATATATATAAATTTTGAAAATGTAATTCCAGAAGATGGAGAAATTAAAAAATTTGAATTATTGAGATGGGGAAAATATCAGCAAAGACATGGAAAAACAGAGGAAGAAGAAAAAGCACATAATGCTAGGTGCGGCGTAAATTACTTTCCATTAACAGTGAACCAACATATTCAATTATTAAAGGACGTGGGATTTCAAAAAGTTCACGTATTTTGGTATAGTTACATGCAGATGGGAATTTATGGGGTAAAGTAAGAGTGAAATAATTTGACAATTATTTCACATTGGTTTTGATTGTACGCGTGCTAAAGCGCGCAGATGGGAATAAAAATGGTTAATGACAAAGCAGTAGCACTATTTGATAACTGGGACGAGGCAATGATATGGTCGTGCTTACAGGGATATATGGGGAATATGAGAGTGAACGATGAAAGCAATCCAGTATCTGCAATCATTGATATTAGAGATTTTTGCTTTTGTGCAGGAATTCCGGATATAGATTTGCTTCAGGCTATCTGTGGTTTTAAATTATTAATTCCCCAAAATGAGTCGTGGGAAGCACAGATTGAAAGCTGCTTTGGAGAAAAGGCAAAGAAATTATTACGCTATGCAATCAAAAAAGAAGCAGATGCGTTCAGTAAGGAAAAGTTAGCTGCCTACATAAAATCTCTTGATGATTGCTATGAAATTAAATTATTTGATGCAGAAACAATTCAATTGGCACAAAGTGAGAGCTGGTCTGTGGATCTATGCTCACAATTTAGAGATTTTTTAGATTATCAGGAATATGCAGTCGGTGTAGCAATATTGCATCATGGGAAGCTGGTTGCAGGGGCATCACCATATGCGATATATCAGAATGGAATCGAAATTGAAATCGACACAAAGCCGGAGTACAGAGGAAAAGGACTTGCAACTGTATGTGGAGCAAAATTGATTTTAGAATGCCTCGAAAGAAATATTTATCCAAGCTGGGATGCACACGATTTGCGCTCTGTTCATTTGGCAGAAAAATTAGGATATCATCTTTCACATCCGTACGTGACTTATGAACTTATAAATGAATGATACACATAAAAAAATAGAAATAGGGGGATATGGATATGCAGATTTATTATTTTTCAAGGACTGGAAGAAGTAAAAAAATTGCAGAAGAATTGGCAGTACGTTTTGGAGTTGAAGTAAGGAAGATTGAGGACCATAGGGACTGGAGTGGAAAAATAAATTATATGAAGGCTGGGGCAATGGCGATGAGTGGAAAAACAATTCCGGTCACGTATGAAAAACCGGAAGCAACAGAGGACATCGCAGTGGTATTTCCACTTTGGGCAGGTGCGATGCCTCCGGGAGTGAAAACCTTTGTGGAAGAAGTGGGAAAGGGGAAAATCACGGCAATTGTTACTTCACTTGGAAGTACTCTTAAGAAAAGGAAAGACTTCAAGAAAGTAATCGACCTTGTTGGAAAAGAAATAACAATGCCGGAGAATTTATAAGTGTAAAAGATAAATTCCAAGGTAAAACGGCATAAAGCCTTAATGTTTAACAAAATTTTAGTTGAGGTTTTGAGGTAAAGGAATTAAAATAAAGACATGGAAAATTTAAGAGAAGCATTGGAAGAATGTACAAATGAACAACTATATCAGCTGATTATGAGCAATGCGAAGGATAAAACGCTTGCCATCAAGGTAAAGGTACGTCCCATTATGCATAAGGATACGCTTGTATTTCAGGCGAGCAGCTATGTGGGTACGAAGGTATTGCATGCCAATTACACGAAAGCAGAATTGATTTCTTATGTAATGGAAAATCTACAGGATAACTTTAAACAACTGGAGATAGAGCACGTAACCATGAAAGTGACGGTATTGGTAAGCAAAAAAGGTAAAGTGACAATAAAGAAAAAGAAGAATACAGACTCGGTATCATTGGTAGAAAGCAAAAAAATAGATTTGTCCCATAATCGAACCAAAAAATATATTTTGGAGGAAGGAAAGCCGATTGATTTCCTAATTGATTTGGGTGTGCAGACAAAAGAAGGAAAGACAGTGCATGCACGCTATGATAAATTTAAACAAATCAACCGGTTTTTGGAATTTATTGAGGATATTTTGCCCACACTGAAAAAGAAAGAAAAAATTACGATTTTGGACTTTGGATGTGGCAAGTCGTATCTGACCTTTGCGATGTATTACTATTTAAAAGTATTACAAAAAATGGATATTCACATTATTGGACTGGATTTGAAGGAAGATGTAATTGCAACCTGTAACAGTCTGAAAGACAAATACGGCTACGAAGGATTGAATTTTTTAAAGGGTGATATAGGCGAATATAATGGAGTCACAGAAGTAGATATGGTAGTTACTCTCCATGCATGCGATATCGCTACGGATTTTGCACTGCAAAAAGCAGTAAAATGGAATGCCAGTGTTATTTTATCAGTGCCATGCTGCCAGCATGAGGTGAATAAGCAGATTCAATGCAAAGAACTAGAACCTCTGTTAAAGTATGGGCTGATAAAAGAACGTATGGCGGCACTAATTACCGATGCTTATCGCGCGAATTTGCTGGAGGAATGTGGATACGATACGCAGATTCTGGAGTTTATTGATATGGAGCACACACCGAAGAATATTTTGATTCGGGCAGTAAAAAGACCTGCATTGACTAAAATGACGAAGCGAAGCGAAAATGGCAAAAACGCAAATACGAAAGATATAAATAGCAAGAAGGTAGATTCTGTAAGAGAAGAAAGAGCAGCGCTGGAATCGTTTCTACATCTGCACCCCACACTTGGTAAGTTATTAGATGAGGAGAGTCTTCCTATACAGAAATAGAGTTGTTGTATGGTATAAGAAAGTTGATTATAAAATATGAAAAAACCAATCATAAAAGCAATTACCTGTGTTTTAGTTTTTATTATAGCACTTGTAATAATTGGAGCAATTTCAAATAAAGGAAATACGGATATGACGGTGGAGATGCAGCCTGCAACTTATCCGCTCATTTATGTACAACGAAATGGAGAAAAAATAAACTGTCTGCACGGGTATTCTGATAAAATGCAGGAAAGCTATATGCGTGACAGCATTACTCCGATTAATGAGGACAGAATGCTGTCTTTTACCGTTGACAAATATAAAAGAAAAATTGATTCCATTTCTTTTGAAGTACGAAGTGTGGACGGTTCGCGTCTTGTAGAAGAAACGGTAGTTGCGGATTATCAAGAGGATAATGACAGTATAACAGCAACCGTGACACTAAAGGATTTAATTAGTGAAAATACAGAATATGCATTTATTATCTTGATTCATACAGAGGACGGAGAAACGATTCGCTATTATACACGTGTTATTCAGACAAAAGATTATCATGTAGATGAAAAAATAGCGTTTGTAAAAGACTTTCATGAGAAGACCTTTAAAAAGGATGAAACCATTTCGAAGTATTTAGAAACAAATTCCGAGGGAGATAATACTTCCTATCATTATGTGGATATACATTCTAATTTTAACCAAATCACGTGGGGCTCTATCTCAGTGAAAAAGATTAGTGAACCAGTTGCTGCAATTAAAGAATTAGGAACACAGACAGCATCTATTCAATTAGATTATTATGTGACAGAGGCAAAGAACCGTTATCATGTTGTAGAATTTTATCGTGTACGATATGGAACAGACCGTATGTATTTATTGGACTTTGAAAGGACCATGAATCAATTTTTTGATACGGGAAATGAAGTATTTGCAAATAATAAAATTGTACTTGGAATTACAGATGCGGACGTAGAATTACAGGAAAGTGATGATGGACGTATCGTGGCATTTACACAGGAGGGCAGCCTGTACAGTTATAATGCGACCGACAACAAATGTGTTAGCTTATATTCCTTTTATGATGCAGAAAACCAGGATGCAAGAGAGCTTTTTGACAATCATAAAATCAAGATTTTATCTGTTGAAGAAAGTGGAAATATACGTTTTATGGTGTTTGGTTATATGAACAGAGGCAGACACGAAGGCGACGTTGGCATTCAACTGTATTATTACAATAGTGTTTTAAACACCATAGAAGAGGATGCTTTTATTCATTATGATAAATCCTATGAACTCTTAAATGAGGAAATGGAGCAGTTGTCCTTTGTAAGTAAAAACAGTGTTTTTTATTTTATACTGGATGGAACGATTTATGGTGTTGATTTGACCAATAAGACGAGTGAAATCATTGCCAGCAATTTAGCGGAGGATACCTTTAAAGTATCTGCAGATAATCAAATGATTGTGTGGCAGACAGAGCAGGAAAAATACAATAGCAAAGAATTGACTTTAATGAACCTGAATACAAAGAAACAGACGACCATTGAAGCGCCTGTGGGAACCCGCATAGCACCACTTGGATTTATGAATTCCGATTTGATATATGGGATTGCAAATCGAGATGATATTGTAAAAGATAAGTCAGGTATGATTACGTTTCCGATGAAAGAAGTTCTGATTCAAAGTGAAAGCGGTGAAATATTAAAGGATTATAAGCAGGAAAATATATATGTGGTAGATGGCCGTATAGAAAATAATCAATTGACGCTGACAAGGGTTAAGAAGATTGGTGCGGAAATAAGCCCGGATGAAGAAAAAGAAAAATTACCGACAGACAATACAGTGAGTGAAAACGCAATAGACGAAAAGGAATGGAATGACCAGACAGATATTTCGGAAGATATTTTATATAATACCAGTCAATATGAAGCAGTAGCAGATGACCAGATTATGAACAACATAGAGGACGATGTAAAGAAAAACAGTGTAGAAACAGTTGCTACAGAAAATTACGAAAAAATTGTCCAAGTTGCACTTCTTAGCACGATACCGACAAAATCCATTAAATATCAGATGCCAAAAGAAGTATTATTTGAGGGCGGAAGAGAAATACTATTAAATGAACCAAAGGGACGTGAAGAACGCTATTATGTATATGGAAAAGACGGCATTGAAGCGATTTATACGAGGCCCTCTACGGCGATTAATCAGGCATTCAGCATTTCCGGAGTAGTCTTGAATGATAATGGAAAATATGTATGGCAAAAAGGAAATCTGGTAACCAAAAATCAGATTATGAAGATACAGGAAGCCAAAGCAGAAGAAAGCAGCATTGCAACATGTTTGGATACGATACTTTCTTTTGAAGGCATCAGCAGGAACTGTGCACGCTTGCTGGAGGAAGGTGGTACTGTATACTCCATCTTAAGTGATAATCTGGAAAATGCGCAAGTGCTTATGTTAAACGGCTGCAGCTTAGAGTCTGTCCTATATTATGTCAACAAGGATATACCGGTTATGGCTATGCTGGATGATGGAAATGCAGTATTAATTATTGGATTTAATGAATTAAATACTGTTATTATGGACCCGCAGACAGGTACTATTTATAAGAAAGGGATGAATGATTCCACTGCATGGTTTGAGGAAAGCGGAAACAGCTTTATTACCTATGTAAAACAGGAATAAGGGAAAGGTGAAGAATCGGAATGGATGAACGAAATAAAATATTAGCGAAGAATCTGGTACGTTATTCTATGGATGTTCAGGAGGGGGAAAATGTATATGTGCATTACATTGGAGAGCAGACGGAAGAATTAGCACGTGCAATTATACAAGAGGTGTATCAGGTTGGGGGTATTCCATATCCGCATTATATGAGTCAGCGTGTACAGAGAGAAGTATTATTACATTGTACGCAGAAACAAATGAAATTAATGGCGGAAATAGATGCTGCAGAAATGGGAAAGATGGATTGCTATGTTGCTATTCGTGGAACGGACAATGTGGCAGAACTTTCTGATGTTCCGGCAGATAAAATGGAGTTATACAATAAGCTGTATATGGATCCGGTACACCATCAGATTCGAGTGCCAAAGACCAGGTGGGTGGTATTACGTTATCCCAATTACGCGATGGCACAATTATCCGGATTCAGCACAGATGCATTTGAAGATTTCTATTATCAGGTATGCAATCTCGACTACAGGAAAATGGAACATGCAATGGAAAGTCTGGTAAACCTTATGAACCGAACGGACAAAGTACGTTTAGTGGGCCCGGGAACCGATGTGACGTTTTCCATAAAAGGAATCAAAGCACAACCCTGCGCCGGAAAATGTAATATTCCAGATGGCGAAGTATATACGGCACCTATTAGAGAATCTGTAAACGGTGTACTAAGCTATAATGCACCATCACTCTACCAGGGTTTTACCTATGAAAATGTGAAATTTACATTTGAAAATGGAAAGATAACGGAAGCAACTGCGAATAATACAGAGAAAATAAACCAGATACTGGATTCTGATGATGGCGCGCGTTATATCGGAGAATTTGCCATCGGGGTAAATCCATACGTTATGACGCCAATGAAAGATATCTTATTTGATGAAAAAATCTGCGGTTCTATTCATTTTACCCCAGGAAACTGCTATGAAGAGGCTTCCAACGGAAACACATCAGTGATTCACTGGGATTTGGTATGGATTCAAAGACCGGAATATGGTGGAGGTGAAATTTACTTCGATGATATCCTAATCCGTAAAGACGGCAGGTTTACCATCGAAGAATTACAGCCTCTTAATCCTGAGAACCTAAAATAATCATAACCTTTTATTAGTTCCTAATTCGTTGAAAAGATGTGGGAAGCATATTTTTGAAGAGTAAATAGTAGAAACATGCCCAATATACCACAGGATATTACTTCGCCGACACCGACAGTTAACATAAAGTATGGTATAGAGCCTGGAATGTGGTAAACATATGCAAGTACAAAGGGAACGACAATTGTGTTGGCAATAATTGGACCAACCGGAGCGAGCCATTTGAATTTGCGGCATGCATACGTAACGAAAGCACCGGCTAAAGTAGCGAGGCTTCCAAAAATAATGTCCAGAAGCATACAACCGGTAAGGGTATTACTAATAATGCATCCGATAAATAAACCAGGAATTGCTGCGGGTGTGAAATAAGGCAGAATCGTAAGTGCCTCAGAAAAACGAACCTGAATCGCATAATTTGCAAGTCCGAAAGCGTTGGCAATAAAGGTAAGCACAACGTAGAGAGCAGCAATCATAGCTGCTTGTGTTAAGAATAGTACATTTTTGTTTTTCATATGAAATTCTCCTGTAGTTTTGTTTTAGGTCAGGAAGGTTACGAACTGACCGGTTATTTTGCCGAAAACCAGTATTTATAGGGGTTTCAGCCTTGATTAGTATATCACAAAAAAAGGTAAAGTCAAGGATTGACTCAAGATTCAGCGAAATAAATCTATTTATAGAGAGAAAATGTGGTATGATAAAAAACAAGTAGGAGCGTGTAATTATGATAGACACAGGTCTAAAAGGTATACATGGTGAGAAAATAGTATATGACAGTAAAATCAGCGGAATAATAGAAGATAGAATACTAAGACTATATGCTGACATACAGTGGGATGATATAAAATACACAGATAATATGTTATTAGACTGCTATTCATCTGCCACCATAGAAGGAGCAAGGACTTCTCTGAATAGTGTAAACAGTGCAATTAAAAGCAGGAATATGAAAAACAAAAGTGATATAATGGTAATAAATTGTATTACGGCGATTAACTTTATTAAGTCACTACAATTAAATGAAGACAGTATTTTAAAATCCTGGGAAATAATTGTAGACGATGTATGCGACAATGAGGGAAGCAGAGGTACAAAGTACAGGTCAGGAATGGTCTATGTGGGTAATAGTGTGAAAGTAATACACACCCCTCAAAAACCAGAATTAATACAGGAAAATATGAATAAACTAATCAATTACATAAGCAGCTCCAGTACAATATCAGATACATTTATAAGCCATTTTTACTTTGTATATATACATCCATTTTGTGATGGAAACGGAAGATTGGCAAGAGTGTTAAACAGCAAACAATTATATGATTTGGGTTATACAAATATATTTAAAGTGCCAATATCCAATACTATATTAAATAACATAAAGGGGTATTACAGGCAATTAGAAAAGTCTGAAATGCCAGCCGGAAATAATAGATTGAACATAACACCATTTGTTGTTTATATGCTGCAGGTACTGGAAGAAACATTGAAACTGTTATCAGTCAGTGACGGTAAAATAAACAGCATGGAAGCAGAAATATATAACTTTATGAAGAAGCATCACGGTGCTGAATTAACCGTTAAAAAATGCAGTTTAAAGTTTAGTATGAGTGAAAGTCAGGCGAGAAATATCTTAAACCTGATGGTAAATAAGGGAACATTACTTAAAAATAAAGATGGAAACACGAATTACTATTCCATAAATTTCTTAAAATAATAAAAGACAGTTAATCATAAATCAAAAATGATTAACTGTCTTTGTTATTCTACTGAGTTCTATATTTAGCCAGTAAATTCTGGATACGTTCATTTGGATTCAGTAAATCACTGATAGAAGTATCGTGATTTAAGGTATCAATGATGTATGCAATGTATTTACTCATTTCACAATTAATGTAGTAAGGTTTTTCAAGTAACTCTGGTGTCTGATAGATAAGATTTGTAGTAAGTATTTTATCAAACAAGCCTTTTTCGAAGGCTTCATCAAATTTGGAAAGTCCATTTGTAAATAATCCAAAAGTAGCACAAACAAAGATTCTGCCAGCTTTTCTTTTCTTTAATTCGACAGCGACTTCAAATACACTTTCGCCGGAGGATATCATATCATCGATAACAATGACATCTTTTCCTTCCACACTTGCACCAAGGAACTCATGTGCAACAATTGGGTTACGTCCATTTACAATAGTAGTATAATCTCTTCGTTTGTAGAACATACCCATATCAAGACCAAGTACATTTGCCATATAAATAGCACGGCTCATACCGCCTTCATCAGGACTGACTACCATCATGTGTTCAGAATCAATGGTTAAATCGGTTACGTGGCGTAACAGACCTTTTACAAACTGATAAGCAGGCTGCACCGTTTCAAAACCATGTAGTGGAATTGCATTTTGTACACGTGCATCATGTGCATCAAAGGTAATGATGTTATCGACACCCATATTTACCAGCTCCTGAAGTGCAATCGCACAATCCAGAGATTCACGGGAGGTTCTCTTGTGTTGTCTGCTTTCGTATAAGAAAGGCATAATAACGGTGATTCTGCGGGCTTTTCCGCCAACGGCTGCAATAATACGTTTTAAATCCTGATAATGGTCATCAGGGGACATGTGATTTTCTTCCCCGCATAAGGAATAGGTTAAACTATAATTGGCTACATCAACTAAAAGGTATAAATCGGAACCTCGAACGGATTCCAGGATAATTCCCTTTGCTTCTCCAGAACCAAAACGGGGTACTTTTGCTTGTAATACATAAGATTTTCTTTGATATCCAGCAAATGCCAAGCTGTCTTTGTGCTCACTTTCTCTTTCGGTTCTCCATTTAACCAGGTAATGGTCGACTTTCTCCCCGAGAGATTTACACCCCTCTAAAGGAATGATACCCAAAGAACCAACAGGTATTGTTTCCAAATTTCTTTTTTCTTCACGTGCAGCCATGAAAGAATCCTCACTTTCCATTAATTGTTAATCATTTTCTTGTACATTCTGATATCGGGACCAGTTAATTTACATAGTTCGTAATTACTTGTAATACGTGAAAAAATACGGTCTGAATAACGGCTACGTACTTCTTCCAAAGAAAGGTTTGTTGAAATAATGGTTGACTTCTGTCTGATTTGCCGTTCGTTAAGACATGAAAATAATTGGGACGAAACATTATTTCTGGCAGTTTCCGTTCCAAGGTCATCAACAATCAACAAATCACAATTATATATGTCTTCATAAAGATTGTAAAGGTCTTCTTTATTTTTAAAATCATAAGGGTTTACGGATAGGGACTCGAACAATTGCGCAGCGCTGAAATAGATAACAGATTGCCCTTGCTCTATGAGTTCTTTGGCAATACACCCAGATAAAAAAGATTTTCCGGTTCCTACTGTACCATAAAAAAACAGATTCTGAAAGGTAGATTTGAAAACATCTACAAATTCTTTGCAGGTAGCAACTGCTTTGCGGAAATGAATTAAATCTTCTCCCTGATAGAATTGCTCAGAAAGCGTAGAAAAATTCTCTTTTCCAAGCATTTTTTGAATGTTGGACTGTTCATATAACATCCGAATCATTGCCTGTTTAAAGCAATGACATTTTGAGCCATTGATATATCCGGTATCCTGACAATCTGGACAGGTATAGACAGGCTCCAGATATTCGGAGGGAAAGCCGGAATTTTGCAGCAATACAGCTTTCTGCTGGGATAATTCATGAATAATGCGTTTTAATTCAGCGAGAGCATCATCATCGCCATCCAGTAGTTTCTTTCCCTGACTTACCGAGATGGAAGAAATCGTGTCCTCGATATCTTTGTACGCAGGTATTTTTTCATACACCTCCTGCTTGCGCTGCTCCAGAAGATGATGATTATGTAATTGGTGTTCTTCATAAGAACGCTTGATGGATTCGTACTGTGAATTACTTAAAGCCACGATAATATCTCCTATACTTCTCAAAATAAAGAACTCTTATAATAGAGCCTTATTATTTAATTACGTAATAGTTTTCTTTCGATTTCATCAAAGTCGTAATCATTTTGCTGAAACTGGTTAAATACATTTTTGGAAACACCGGCAGGTGCCTTTGCCTTTTTGAATTTTTCATCGGCAGCTTTTACATCGTTCAAATGATGTACATTTGCCTTGAACCAATTGCCTAAGACACTGTCTGCATATTCAAAACGATGTGAATCAACAGCAAGAACGGTTCGGTTGCAGGCCTCCAGTATAATGTCTAAAGAATATCCATAGGTCTTCGTCCATTTTGTGATATAATCAACTTCCTTTGCAACAGGGGAAGTTGATTTGCCCAATGCTGCCATGATTGTGTAGACTGTTTTGTCATATTTTCCAGAAATAGCAGCAGCCTGTTTTGGTGTTTTTACCTTCTCCTCAGCCCAGGAAACAGCAACTTTTTCGATATAGCGGAAGTCTTTCTTCCCGCGACCAACACAGTATTGAATCAGATAGTCAATTAAATCCGCAGAAAAATCAAGACTGTCATAAATATATAAAATAGACTTCATTTCCGTAGGACTCAGGGTCTTTCCAATATATTGCTCTGCAATAAACAGGATTTGCTGTGCTTCTTCCTGTTCCTTAAAAGCCTTTAACTGGTCAAGTGAATAGGCAGGCTTGAGCGGTGCAGACGATTCCTGTATAAGAGGTTCTTTGGCGAGCGTTACCACCGATTTAATGGAAGCAGGCACAGGTTGTCCAGTATTTTCTTCCTTTGATATAAGAGGAAGGTCACGAAGATGAATGCCACAAAGGGTCTTATTTTCATCATAGTCTAAGGAAAGCAGTTTGTTTTTTTCCCAATACTTTAACGCACGAATGACGTCTTTTTCCGTATGATTAAATTTATCTGCAATGTCCGAAATGCTGGTTCCCAAATTCGCACTCATAAGGCGAACTAAATACAAGTATACTTTAATCTGGGCATCATTTGCCTCTTTCATATACGTATCTATAAATTGATTGGAAATAAGAGTAGCATCGACATAATTATCTCTGTAAATGTTAAGCAAACCCATGAAATCACCTGTTTCATTTATATTTTAAAGCAAATGAATTATAGCATATAGATTCTGAAAAAGGAATAGCCAATTTGCCTTCAAACCTTGAAAATACAAGGGTTTGCAAGAATGTGGAAAATGTGGAAAATGTGGATAGAACAATAAAGATAAAATAAAAATCTGGTTAAAAGTTATAAATTCACACAATTACCAGATTTTGTAAGAAAAAGAATATCCACAATATTTAAAGGCATTTTTCCTCATAAAAATTGTGGATATTGTGGATAATTATATTCCAAGTATGTTTTCACCGATTTTAACGACATCTCCGGCACCCATAGTTATCAACAAGTCACCGTTAATACAATTTTCCAATAAAAAGTTTTCGATTTCATCAAAGGAAGGAAAATAATAACATTCTTTTCCGGATTTTTGAATTTCCTCCTGAAGTGTTTCAGAACTGATACCAAGATTATCCGTTTCACGGGCAGGATAAATATCTGCCAGTACAACTTTGTCGGCAAGCGATAAAGCCTTTGCAAAATCACTCATAAAAGCTTTGGTTCTTGTAAAAGTATGCGGCTGAAACACGCACCATGTAGTTTTGTGCGGGTAATTTTTGGCGGCAGTTAAAGTTGCTGTAATTTCTGTAGGGTGATGTGCATAATCATCTATAATAGTAATCCCCCCGATTTTACCTTTTAATTCAAAACGGCGGTCCGTTCCGGCAAAAGTAAGAAGTGCACTTTTGACAGTTGTGATGTCAATATGCAGTAGTTCGGAAAGGGCAATGGCGGCAAGAGAGTTGTATACATTATGATGCCCCTGAACACCGAGGGTAATGCTTTCTGTGTCTGCTCCATTACGGACAAGCGAGAAGGTCGGTCTGGCAAGCTCGTCATAAGTGATATTGTCAGCAGAATAATTGTACGTATTACACATACCAAAGGTTATCACCTGGCAGGTGAGGTCTTTTGTAATTTCTTCCACATGAGGAATATCGCCATTGATAATTAAGGTTCCATCTGTTGGAAGAAGCGATGCAAACTGATGAAAGGAATTGCGAATATCGTTAATATCCTTAAAAAAATCAAGATGATCTTCTTCTATATTAAGAATAAGACTGATTTTTGGAAAAAAGCTTAAGAAACTATTGGTATATTCGCAGGCTTCGGTAACAAAATAACCGGACTTGCCCATGCGGAAATTTCCATGGATTGTTTTTAGAATACCACCGATGGATAAAGTAGGATCGACTTTGGCCTGCAGCATGATTTCTGATACCATGGAGGTCGTCGTAGTCTTACCATGTGTTCCACTAATAGCAATGGGGGTTTCATAGTTTTTCATAATCTGTCCCAGAAGCTCCGCTCTTGTTAAGGTAGGGATATTACGGGTGATAACCTCCTGCATTTCGGGATTGGTATTGCGAATAGCGGCGGTATAGACTACTAAATCAATATCAGGAGTGATATTACCGGCACGCTGTCCGTATAAAACAGTAGCACCTTTTTCTATTAATGCTTTCGTAAGGGGGGACTCTTTAGCATCGGAGCCGGAGATACGAAAGTTGGATTCTAACAATATTTCGGCCAGGCCACTCATACTAATGCCACCGATACCGATAAAATGAATATGAATCGGATGACTAAAATCAATTTGATACATAAGTACACTTCCTATTCTTTATAGTGTTTGACAGCGGCTCTACTCAGTGAGAAACAATTCGCTGCTCATATGTATTATACTCATATCCAGTGAAAAAACCAATACAATTTTGCAGGAAGCAAAAAGTTCATAAAAATCACAAAAAAGTGGATAAAAAATAGCAAATAAAAGAACAACATGCAGAATGCAGAAAAGAAATGGTGATAATAGTCAAAAACATGAAAAAAATAGGTAAATTGTATAAAAAGAAAAAGCATATGGAAACTTATTTGTAAAAAATACACAGAAAAATCATGAAAAACAGAGATAAATTTTAATAAAAACATTCACTTTCAGAGAACCGTGTGATATAATTATGATACTTGAATATAAGTCCTTTCAGAAAGGGGACGGAATGAGGTGATAGCATGATAAAAAAAGAAATGATTGCTATGTTGTTGGCAGGCGGACAAGGAAGCCGCTTAGGGGTGCTGACATCAAAAGTAGCAAAGCCAGCAGTGGCATTTGGCGGCAAGTATAGAATCATCGATTTCCCTTTGAGCAATTGCATTAACTCAGGGGTTGATACCGTTGGTGTATTGACTCAGTACCAGCCATTAAGACTGAATACGCATATAGGAATTGGTATTCCGTGGGATTTGGACCGTAATATTGGTGGAGTAACGGTGTTACCTCCTTATGAAAAAAGTGCAAACAGCGAGTGGTACACAGGAACAGCGAATGCGATTTACCAAAACATCGATTATATGGAAACTTATAACCCTGAATATGTATTGATATTGTCTGGGGATCATATTTACAAGATGGATTACGAAGTAATGCTTGATTTCCATAAGGCGAATGGTGCAGAGGTAACGATTGCAGCAATGCCTGTACCAATCGAGGAAGCAAAACGATTTGGCATTGTTATTACAGATGAAGACAGAAAAATTATTGATTTTGAAGAAAAACCTGAGAATCCGAGAAGCAATCTGGCATCCATGGGTATTTACATATTTAATTGGAAAACTTTAAAGAAAGCATTAATTGCAAAGGCAGAACAACCGGCATTGGATTTTGGCAAGCATGTTATCCCATACCTGCATCAAAATGGTTCGCCGATGTATGCATATGAATACAATGGCTATTGGAAAGATGTGGGAACGCTGCATTCCTATTGGGAAGCCAATATGGAATTGATTGATATCGTTCCGGAGTTTAATTTGTACGAAGAATATTGGAAAATCTATACAAGAAGCTTTTCACTCCCACCGCAGTACATTGGGGAGAACAGTACGATTGAAAAGAGTATCATAGGAGCCGGCTCCACAATAGAGGGCAAGGTAATAAACTCTGTAATCGGATGCGGAGTAACGATAGGAAAAGGAACGACCGTTCGGGATTCTATTATCATGAATGAAACGGTTATCGGTGAGGATTGTGAACTTGAAAAAGCAATTATTGCTGAAAACGTAATCATAGGTAATGACGTTCACCTTGGTGTGGGCGAAGAAGCAGACAATGAAACGGACCCACATATTTATAACCACGGACTGGTAACCGTAGGTGAAAAGAGTGTTATTCCAGACCATATTTCAATTGGTAAGAATTCCGTAGTTGCTGGTATAACAAGCATTGAAGATTTTCCTGATGCACAGCTTGGAAGTGGAAAAACTCTGATTAAGGCAGGTGATGAACAATGCGAGCTATAGGACTTATTTTAGCAGGTGGAAATAACCACCGAATGAAAGAATTATCACAAAAGAGAGCAATTGCAGCAATGCCAATCGCTGGCAGCTATAGAAGTATTGATTTTGCATTAAGCAGCATGTCCAACTCACATATTCAGAAGGTAGGTGTACTGACACAGTACAATGCAAGAAGCCTGAATGAGCATTTGAGTTCTTCCAAATGGTGGGACTTTGGACGTAAGCAGGGTGGATTGTATGTATTTACACCGACCGTTACCGCAGAGAACAATAACTGGTATCGTGGTACTGCAGATGCTATTTACCAGAATCTTTCTTTCCTCAGAAACAGCCATGAGCCATATGTAATTATAGCATCGGGCGATTGTGTTTATAAGATGGATTATAATAAGATACTGGAATATCATATTGAAAAAAAAGCAGATATTACGGTGGTTTGCACGGATTTACCACAGGGTGTTGATACAGAACGCTTTGGTACGATTAAGATGAACGAAGAAAGTCGCATCGAAGAATTTGAAGAAAAACCGATTGTGGCAAGGATGAATACGATTTCCTGTGGTATTTATGTGATTCGTCGTCGTCAGTTGATTGAATTAATTGAGAAATCAGAGGAAGAAGACAGACATGATTTTGTAAAAGATATTTTGATTCGTTATAAGAATCTAAAACGTATTTATGGATATAAGATTTCGGAGTATTGGAGAAATATCGCTACCGTAGATGATTACTTCAAAACAAATATGGATTTCCTAAAGCCGGAAATCAGAGATTATTTTTTCCACCAATATCCGGATGTATATACGAAGGTAGATGATTTACCACCAGCCAAATACAATGTGGGGGCACAGATTCACAACAGTTTGATTTCAAGTGGATGTATTGTAAATGGTACGGTAGAGGATTCTGTTCTATTTAAGAAGGTATTTGTAGGAAATAACTGTTATATTAAGAACTCTATTATCTTGAATGATGTTTATATAGGTGATAATACACATATTGAAAATTGTATTGTGGAGAGCAGGGATACCATTAGAGCAAACTCTTATCATAAGGGTGAAAATGGCATCAAGGTAGTAGTGGAGAAAAATGACAGATATGTCATTTAATAGCTAACGAGAAGGACAAACATAAGGGGGATTACAGCATGACTATTACAGACGTACGTGTGCGCAAAATTACAAAAGAAGGCAAAATGAAGGCAATTGTTTCTATTACAATTGATGATGAATTCGTAGTTCATGACATTAAAGTTATTGAAGGGGAAAAGGGTTTATTCATTGCAATGCCTAGTAAGAAAGCAACAGATGGCGAATACAGAGATATCGCACATCCAATTAATTCATCCACGCGCGAGAGCATTCAGAATATTATTCTCAGTAGCTACGAAAAAGCACTTGCAGAACCGGTGGAGGCTTAAAAAGTAAATAAAAATGAATAAATGGAGCATACCTTTTGGTATGCTCCATTTTGCTTATAAAAGAAACTAATTCATTTGAATACTTATTTTATCTATGATATGATTAATGCGTGTGCAAGGGCACACAGATGGGGATAATGTTGAATATGTATATTATAGTGGGCTTGGGTAATCCGGGTAAAGAATATGAAACAACCAGACATAATACTGGTTTTCAGATAATAGATATCATTGCAGAGAAATATAATATTGACATTGTAGAGCGTAAGCATAAAGCATGGATAGGAAAAGGATATATCGATGGGCAAAAGGTAGTGCTTGTAAAACCGCAGACTTTTATGAATTTGAGTGGTGAAAGTGTACGTGCTGTCATAGACTATTATAAGGTAGATGAGAAAGACGAGCTAATCGTTATTTATGATGATATTAGCATGGAAGTGGGACAGATACGTATTCGCAAAAAAGGCAGTGCGGGTGGACACAATGGTATCAAGAATATTATCGCACATCTGGGTCATGATACATTCCTGCGAATCAAGGTTGGTGTAGGAGAAAAACCAAAAGGATATGATTTGGCAGATTATGTATTGGGACATTTTAAGAAAGAGGAACGTGAAGTGATAGCAGAAAGCGGACATAAAGCAGCAGAAGCAGTAAGCTTTATGATAACGGATAGAGTCGACGAAGCAATGAATAAATACAACGGGAAAGCATAGGTAGGAAGTTTTGAAGGCATTACGCGCACCCTTATGGGAAATGGGAGAATTCGAACAAATAGCAGGTGCATTGCAGCGGGATACCTGTAGCATTGGCTTGACAGGATGTGTCGATTCTCAGAAATTACATATGATTTATGGACTCAGCGGTGGTTTTCATTACAAAATCATTGCTACTTTTAGCGATTTAAAGGCAAAAGAACTATATGAGGATTACAAATTCTACGATACAAATGCAGTCATTTTTCCGGCAAAAGATTTGATTTTTTATCAGGCGGATATCCACGGCAATCAGTTGATTACAGAACGTATGAAATGCTTTCGCAGAATTCTGGAAAAGAGACCATGCACGATTATTACGACCTTTGACAGCTTAATGACACCACAGATTCCCTTACATGTCTTGGAGAATCATGTGATTAGTATTGATAAGGAAAGTGAAATTGACGAAGGTTATCTGGCTGCTAAATTAGTAGAAATGGGTTATGAGAAGAATTATCAGGTCGAAGCACCGGGACAATTCAGCATTCGCGGCGGGATTATTGATATTTTTGACTTGACGGAAGAAAATCCATACCGTATTGAATTATGGGGCGAAAGCGTAGAATCTATTCGCAGTTTCGACATTCTGAGCCAGCGTTCTATCGAAAAATTAATGAAGGTGGACATATTTCCGGCGACGGAATTGATTTTGACGGAAGAAGAAATACAGACAGGTCTGAAAAAAATCGAGAAAGATGCGGTGAAAATAGAAAAGAAATTTCGAGATGCTTTTCAGACAGAGGAAGCACATCGTATCAAAACGCAGTGGAAAGAGCTGCAGGAGCAGATAGTTGAGTTCAAATCCTATGCCAATATTGAAAGCTATGTAAAATATTTCTACGAAAATACAGGCTCACTATTGGATTTTTTTGAGGGCAGCAGTGCCTGTGTCTTTCTTGATGAGCCTACAAAGATTAAAGAGCATGCAAATGCGGTCGAATTAGAATTTCGTGAAAGTATGATGCATCGTGCGGAAAAGGGCTATGTGCTTCCCAAACAAATGGAATTGCTGTATTCCACAGAACAAACGATAGCGCGTCTTATGAAATGCAGAACAGTGAGCATTTCTACTTTAGATGTAAAGAATACCCTGCTTAAGACAGAGGATAAATTTGATATTACCGCAAAATCGGTTCCTTCCTATAATAATAGTTTTGAAAATCTGGTGAAGGATTTGAAGCGTTACAAAAAGAATGGATATCGTGTGTTATTACTGTCAGGCTCCCGGACAAGAGCAAAACGTCTGGCAGAAGATTTGTTTGCGGAGGAACTTACCTGTTTTTACGGAGAAACACTAGACCGTGCCATTATGCCGGGAGAAGTCATGGTTGCCTATGGACGGGTTATGCGTGGATTTGAATATCCTCTCTTAAAATATGTAGTTATTGCAGATAGTGATATTTTTGGACAGGAAAAAAAGAAGAAGAAAAAGAAAAAAGTATACGAAGGACAGAAGATACAGGATTTTTCCCAATTAAAGGTGGGAGATTATGTCGTTCATGAAAGTCACGGACTCGGTGTTTATCAAGGCATTGAAAAAGTAGAAATTGATCATGTGACAAAGGATTATATGAAAATCCAATATCGCGATGGAGGCAATCTATATGTATTGGCTACCGGACTGGATGTAATCCAGAAATATGCTTCTGCAGATGCCAGAAAACCAAAGCTCAATAAGCTCGGTACACAGGAATGGACTAAGACCAAGGCGAAGGTGCGCGGTGCAGTAGGTGAAGTGGCGAAAGATTTGGTGGAACTCTATGCAATCCGTCAACAGCAGCAGGGGTACGCATTTAGTAAGGATAGTGTCTGGCAGACCGAATTTGAAGAATTGTTTGCATTCGATGAAACCGACGACCAAATCATGGCAATCGAAGCTACCAAGTCTGATATGGAAAGTAAGAAAATCATGGACCGCCTGATTTGCGGGGATGTTGGATATGGCAAAACGGAAGTGGCAATACGTGCTGCTTTTAAAGCAGTGCAGGATAGTAAACAGGTAGTATTTCTGGTGCCTACTACGATTCTGGCACAGCAGCATTATAATACCTTTATTCAGCGAATGAAGGATTTTCCGGTGCGCATTGACTTGATGTCCCGTTTTAGGACACCATCACAGCAGAAAAAGACACTGGAAGACTTACGCAAGGGTGCGGTCGATATCGTGATTGGAACACATCGTGTGCTTTCCAAAGACATGCAGTTTAAAGATTTAGGACTTCTCATCATTGATGAGGAGCAGCGATTTGGGGTCAAACACAAAGAAAAAATAAAGCAGATGAAACAGGACGTGGATGTATTGACATTGACGGCAACACCGATTCCACGTACCCTGCACATGAGTCTGGTCGGGATTCGTGACATGAGTGTATTGGAAGAACCGCCAAATGACCGTATGCCAATCCAGACCTATGTCATGGAATATAATGAAGAAATGATACGTGAAGCAATCGTGCGGGAGCTGTCCCGAAATGGACAGGTGTATTATGTATACAATCGAGTTAACAACATTGCCGATATTGCAGCAATGATACAGAAATTGGTTCCGGAAGCAAATGTTGCTTTTGCGCATGGACAGATGAAGGAGCATGAGTTGGAGCGCATCATGTATGATTTTATTAATGGGGAAATCGATGTGCTTGTTTCTACGACAATCATTGAAACTGGATTGGATATTTCCAATGTAAATACTATGATTATTCACGATTCAGATAACCTTGGGCTATCCCAGCTTTATCAACTGCGTGGTCGTGTTGGGCGTTCGAACCGAACCGCATATGCATTTCTGATGTACAAGAAAGATAAGATGCTAAAGGAAATAGCAGAGAAACGATTGCAGGCGATTCGTGAATTTACGGATTTAGGCAGTGGGTTTAAGATAGCCATGCGTGACCTGGAAATTCGTGGAGCCGGCAATCTGCTGGGTGCGAAGCAGCATGGTCATATGGAAGCAGTTGGTTATGACCTCTATTGTAAGATGCTGAATGAAGCAGTCAAACAGCAAAAGGGAATAGAAACCATCAGTGATTTTAATACCTCCATAGAATTGGATGTAGATGCTTATATTCCGCCGGAATATATTTTAAATGAAATTCAAAAGCTGGATATCTATAAGCGAATTGCTGGTATTGAGAATCAGGTAGAATGTGATGATATTGTAGAAGAATTACTGGATCGTTTTGGCAATATTCCAACATCTGTCTATAACCTGCTCCGCATTTCATTAATTCGCGTACAGGCACATAAACTATATATGACGGAAGTGCAGGGAAAAAATGAAGTTCTTAAGATTACGCTAAAACAGGACGCAAAAATTAACCCAGGTAAAATTCCGGAGCTGATAGAGGAATATCAGGGGAAATTACAGTTTAATATAAAGGGTACACCATTCTTCCTATACCGCTATAAAAAGTGCGGAGTTGTAGAGAAAGATGCAGAACTTCTTTTACAGTTAACAGAAGAATTATTACAAGCTATGGATATTCTATTGGGTGATTTGGGGAAAACCACATGAAATTGCTTAGTGAATAAATAAAACATATAAGTGGGTTTAGCGTGAAATGAAAAAAAGTATTTATAAGTGGTTATTATTGACAGGTGTAGTATTGCTTTGTACGGGCTGCGGAAAAATGCAGAACAGTATGAGCCGTGCAGTACAGGAGAAGATAGAGCTTGTACAAAGCGAAATGGAAGAAGTGCTATCGGAGGAAGAAATACAGAACCTTCAAATAAATAAAAACTTCTATGCTACTTTAAATGTCCCTACCGATGTTGAGAAGATAGAGGATACCTATTTTATTGTGGACTGTTATAACAATCAGGTGATTTATAGTGACAATCTAAATGCATCATTAACCGATTGGAATGTAATGTGTGATAGCATGTCAGAGGGACATACGATTGCAAGCGATGGGAAGGTTTATATAATAGATGATACAGAAAATAATCGTTTATTGGTATACCAGAAAAGGGGGAATATCTTTATTCATACGCAGACATTAAGCAATATAGGCGACAGACCACATTACGTGATTTATGATATAAAGACAAATACATTTTATGTTCTGAGTTCTATGACCGGCGAGATATACCTACTACAAACACGTGAAAGTGCGAACGCAGACAGGGAAGTATATGTAAAGGATATAAAGACCATCGATGAAATCGCAAATACGTACTGTCGTTCCTTTAGCATTATAGATGGAAGCATATATTTTACAGCCAGTAATGGTATGATTGTAGAAGCGGATTTCCCACAATGTAAAACACGGAAAACTTATCAGGTACCAAGTGAAATAGCAGGATTGGTGCAGTTGTACAAAATAGAAGATTACTATTATGCAACGGTGTCGACCAATGCAGAGGGGAATCAGGATTATGCAACCATACTTCGGGCGAGAAGTATGGAAGAATTTCAAAACGGAAATTATGAAGATTTATACGATACGATAGAACCCGATAGACCGAGTACAGGAACTCCTTATAATATTTCCAGCTTTGATGGACATTATTATTTAGTAGAACACAGGCACGGTCACGGATTATTTCAGTTTGATGTTAGAGATAATCAGATAAAAGACATTACGATAGTACAATAGGAATACAGGGAATAGCTATGTAATTTATTTGCGTGGCTCAATGGACCTATTTATGACATATCCGTCATTATCTATCTGTATTCCAAAAGAAATACCTTCTTCGAAATCCATTATTTTACGACATTCTGTAGCATCAGCAGGCCAGCTGGTGCTGCAGTTTTTTTGGATACAGGGAATGAAACGCATTCCGTCCAGAGTTTTCGTCTGCTTATTTACGTTCAATTCCACGACACAGGAATACAGGTTCTTTTCGTTAAACCAGAAGTTACCTAAGCTATATACAATCGGCTTCCCATGGTAATATTCCAGTCCCTGTAATACATGCGTATGACTTCCAATCACAGCATCGGCACCGGCATTAATCATGGCATGTCCCAAATCCCGCTGATATTGCTCTGCCTGATTGGAATATTCGGTACCCCAGTGGATACTGGCAATGACATAGTCGCTGTTTGCTTTTGCAGTCTGGATAACCTGTAAATATTTTGCAGGATCATAAGCACGCAAGACACCGGAGGTAGTAGCGGTTGCTTCTGGTGTCAGGATGTATTTCTCCGCGCGTGTTGCTGCAACATATGCGATTTTTAAGCCATCATATTCATAATAAACAGGCCGGCATGCATCTGTATCATTTAGTCCGGCACCTACGTAATCGATTTTGGCATTTTGCAGAGTTGTCAGGGTATCCTGAAAAGCTTCTTCACCATAATCGTAGATATGATTATGGTGAAGAAGTACAAGATCAGTTCCGAGTGCCTGCAATGCCTGTACGCGGGTTGGATTTGCGCGGAAGGTATATTTCTTCCCGGATAAAGGGGTGCCACGGTTACTGTAGGAAAATTCATTATTTATCATAAATAAATCGAAGCCGTTACATAGTTTAATTAGATTTGGAGAAATACAGTCATAGATACCGTGAGACTGTTTATCCAGATATTGTGTAGTTGCCCAGTTCTCATCTAAATTCATATCACCTGCGAAGCCGAGCCGAACGGAATTTGCGTTTGACGGAGCAGCAGCGTTGCTTGCAAATCCGGATAACAGGATAAAAATAAACAAGATGGAAATAAGTAAGGTAGAAAGTAAAAGTCTGTCTTTTGTTTTTTTCATAGATACTCCAATCACAAAGCTGCAATTAAGTAAAGTTATTTATACGATATTAGTTTATCATAAATTGTGTGAAAATTCAAAATGGTCAATATTGCATGAAAAATAGGGGTAATATTTTATGATATGAAAGGATATAGTCGAAAATGCATGTTTTAAACACGAAAATAGAAACAAAAAAGAATAAAAGAATGCTATACTTAGATAAAATCGAAAAGGTCGGTTAAGGGGTTACAATTCAGGTAGTCAGATAGAAAAAAGGAAATGGAAAGGAGTATTGGGTAATGGGTAGATTTAATTATGAAAATGTGAAAAATCCAGAATTTTTTGCAGAGAATCGCATGAAAGCACATTCGGACCACACATACTATGCAAATAGAAAAGAGGAAGAAGCAAAGGAAAACGGATTTCGCTATTCTTTAAATGGACTATGGAAGTTTGCCTATGCAAAAAATATAGATTCTGCAATCAAGGGGTTTGAAGCAGCTGATTATGATGCGATGCCTTGGGATGATATCCATGTGCCGGCGCATATTCAGATGGAAGGCTATGATGTGCCTCAATATGCGAATGTACAGTATCCATGGGATGGCAGAGAGCAGATAGAAGCAGGTGAGATTCCAACTCATTTTAATCCGGTAGCAAGTTATGTGAAATATTTTGAGGTTCCGGAGGGGTGGAAAAAGGAAAAAATATATATCTCTTTTCAAGGGGTGGAAAGTGGTATGATCTTATGGCTGAACGGACAATATGTCGGTTATAGCGAAGACAGCTTTACCCCGGCGGAATTTGATTTGAGTCCTTATGTGGTAGAGGGACAGAACAAACTGGCGGTACAGGTATTTAAGTGGACGAGTGGAAGCTGGTGTGAAGACCAGGACTTTTTCCGTTTCTCAGGAATTTTTCGTGACGTTTATCTGTATACGGTTCCTGCCGTGCACATTTATGATTTGAAGCTGCAGACCATTTTAAATGATACATTTTCAGAGGCAACTTTGCAGATAGATACCATTGCAACCATGGAAGGCAAAGCCGTGTATACACTGCAGGACAAAGGAACATTCATTGCAGAATTAACGACGGACTTAACACGCAGCAAATCAAATGAAGTAGAAAATAGTATAGAGATAAAGGTAGAAGCACCACATTTATGGAGTGCAGAGGACCCATATCTATATGAACTTCATATAGAAGTAATGGATAAAGAGGGCAATGTCACAGAAGTAATGACAGAGAAGGTTGGTTTCCGCCGTTTTGAAATTAAGAACAGCGTTATGCTGATTAATGGAAAACGTGTGGTGTTTAAAGGTGTGAACCGACATGAATTCAGTTCAAAAACGGGACGTGTGGTATCGGAAGAAGAACTGATACAGGACATTGTCACGATGAAGAAAAATAATATTAATGCAATTCGTACCTGCCATTATCCGGATGATGTGAAGATTTACCACCTCTGTGATGAATATGGTTTGTATATGATTGCAGAGAATAATATGGAATCTCATGGCTCCTGGGACCCTATTGTAAGGGGAAGGGCGGATGAGAGCAGTGCAGTACCGGGAGATAATCCAAAGTGGCTGGAAATGATGCTGGACCGTGTGAATTCGATGTATCAACGCGATAAGAATCATCCGGCAGTTGTGATTTGGTCCTGTGGAAATGAATCTTTTGGGGGCAGGGTAATTTATGAAATGTCACAGCTTTATCGCAAATTGGATGTTACCAGACCGGTGCATTATGAAGGCGTATTTAATGACAGAAGATATAATGATTCAAGTGATATCGAAAGTCAGATGTATACAACCGTTGAGAATATCAAAGAGTTTTTGAGCAAAGACAGAAGCAAACCATTTATTTGCTGTGAATATGCACATGCAATGGGAAATTCCTGTGGAGCAATGCATAAATATACGGATTTGACGGATACCGAGGAATTATACCAGGGTGGCTTTATCTGGGATTATATTGACCAGAGTATCGGTAAAAAGGACCGCTACGGAAAAGAATATCAGGCATATGGCGGTGATTTTGACGATCATCCATGTGACTATAATTTTAGTGGAAATGGAATCGTATATGGTGGAGAGCGCGATGAGTCACCAAAGATGCAGGAAGTAAAATATAATTACCAGAATATTACGGCAAAGGTAGACGCAGTCAATGTAGAGGTAATTAATAAAAATCTATTTACCAATACCAACCAATACGACTGTGTAGTAACTCTTTTAAAAGATGGAAAACAGATAAGAAGAGAGACTCTGGAAACAGCAGTTTTACCTCTCGGCAAAGAAACGTATCCACTTCCGATTGAAAAACAGGAAGCGGCCGGAGAATATACAATTACGGTTTCCTTCTTATTAAAAGAAGATACCCTGTGGGCAAGACGCGGACATGAAGTAGCCTTTGGCGAATATGTGTATAAAAATACCGAGGTGGAAAAGGAATGTGTAAAACCAATCGAAATCATTCGCGGAAAATTAAATATTGGAGTACGCGGTGAAAATTTTGAGGTTCTGTTCTCAGAATTAAATGGAGGTCTCGCTTCCTACCGCTATGCAGGAAAGGAAATGATAAAGGCTATTCCAAAGCCTAACTTCTGGCGTGCACCAATCGACAATGATTGTGGAAATAATATGATGGCACGTTATGGACAATGGAAACTGGCAAGTATGTATCTTTCTCATAAGGATGAAAATGGCTGTGGAAAATATGAACCTGAAGTCATTGAGAAAACGAATAGTGTCATTGTATCCTATACGTATTATATGCCAACGACACCGGCAAGTAACTGTAAACTTTCCTATGAAGTATTTGGAGATGGAAGAATTTGCACTACTTTACAGTATAATCCGATAAAAGAATTAGCAGATATGCCGGAATTTGGTGTCATGTTTAAATTTGACGCGGACTATGAACAGGTGGAGTGGTATGGATATGGTCCAAGTGACACCTATATGGACAGACAACAGGGTGCAAAACTTGGAATTTATAAAAATACCGTAAAAGACAACATGGCTAAGTACCTCGTTCCACAGGAATGCGGTAATAAGATGGGCGTACGCTATGCGAAGGTAATGGACAAAAAAGGACGTGGCATGTTATTTAGCGGAGAGAACCTAAATTTCTCAGCACTGCCATATACACCGCATGAAGTAGAGAACGCCATGCATGCATTTGAACTTCCGCCGGTTCACTATACAGTGGTGCGTGTATCTTTGGCACAAATGGGAGTTGGCGGTGACAATAGCTGGGGAGCCAGAACACACGAAGAATACCTGCTGGATAACTCCAAACCAATGGAATTTACATTCAGCTTCCAGGGAATCTAAGAAAACTTCCTCTATAAGCTTATATATTTAAATGTAAAAATGATTCCAGGCAAGCTATAGTCACCTAAAGCTTGCCTGGAATCATTTTATTACTATTCAAATTCGTTCACGCCATAGGTGTCGCGGTATTGGCGCAGGGTGGTACCGGTTAGCTTGCGGAACTGGCTTCCCAGATGGCTTTGTGAAGAAAAGCCCAGATAGGTCGCGATTTCGATATAGGAATAATGGGAATAGACGAGCAGATTTTTTGCAAGGTTGATTTTTTCATGAAGGATATAGGCGCTGATGGTCATTCCCTCGCATTGGTGAAATATTTCGGATAAATAATTTGCATTTATATCGAGTTCCAGGGCAATTTCGCTGACCCGTATCTTTTCGTGCAGGTGTGCGAAGATATAATCCTTACATTTATTAACCCAGGGACTTTTACTTTTAATATGATTACCAATTCTTTGTTTTTCTTTTATTTCTGCAACCATTTCGGTATATTGCAATTCAGCCTGATGTGAAATATAGGTAAGAGATGCAAGGGTGGAAAGTTCCTCAATCTTACAGATATAGCTGTCACTCAGGGAATAGGCTATTTCTGGAATCACCCCGCCCTCCATTGCAGCACGGCTTGCCAGAGTAATAACAACAATACAGATATTTCGCATCTGGCGTACCTCGTCCTTTGCAAGCTTTCCAATACTTCCATCATAATCTTCTCTCCAACTCTTTTTTAGATTCTCGACATCCCCATTTCGAATACTTCCAAATTCACGCATTTCCTGGTCATATGGATTGTGCTTGCTGCCATATTCATGATTTTCAAAAACTATTGCAGAGAAATGCTTTTGAATAGCAATTTCGGTAGATTCATCCATACAATTATTAGTAATGACATCGATGTCATATAATTCTGATTCATGGTGCAGATTATAAAGCAATAATGCCATATTCATAATCGTTTGATATTCGCAGACAGGTACAGTGTCATACCAGACATCGGAATACGAAACATTATTTAGCTGCATTTTAAAATAAATAGGCGAGCTGCATCGCAAAGGTCCGACGAGAAAATGCACATTGTCGGCTGATACGATGATATATAACAGGGTATGATTAATAGAAATCATTTGCAAGGGAGAATCGGATTTTGTCGGAAATATCTTCTTGCGGACAGAATCATCTGCAAGAATCGAATCGGTGAAATCAGGACGGGCACAATAGGCGGAAAGCTGCTCGCCATTCGGCGAATAGCGACGGACAAAGGTATGCAATTGACGGGATATAAATTTTATTAAATAATCTGTATTCATAATAATCTGGCTCCATTTCTTTTACATAGTATAGCACATTTATTGAGAAAAGTGATATGAAAACGAGAAATGTGATATAAACAAACTTACTTTATCGATAAAATAAGCACCATGTGAAGCAGGAAATCAATTTTCAAACGCTTTTTAGGCATATTCAACGATTGATTTTAAGTCGCGCAAAAGCGCGAAGATGGGAGTTAAGTTATGCATGTAAATGGAGTAAATCTTGGCAACTGGCTGGTATTGGAGAAATGGATGAATCCGGCATTGTTTGAGGGTACCACAGCAGAGGATGAATATTATTTACCACGTCAGCTATCAAAGGAAGTATATGAGGCGAGAATTAAAATTCATCGTTCGGAGTATATTACAGAACGTGATTTTACCAGAATCAAAAGCTGGGGAATGGATGCGGTACGTATTCCAGTTCCGTACTTTGTGTTTGGTGACAGAGAGCCATTTATTGGCTGTATTCCGGAATTAGACAAAGCATTTAACTGGGCAGAAAAATATGAATTACAAATATTACTCGATTTGCACACAGCACCGGATGGACAGAATGGTTCTGATAATGGCGGTATCTGTGGAGTATGTAAATGGGCACAGGAGCCAGACGAGGTGGAATTTGAATTAAGCGTACTGGAAAGACTTGCCGAAAGATATGGAAGCAGAAAAGGGTTGTGGGGAATTGAAATTTTAAATGAACCTGTGTTGGAAGGTATGTGGGCAGTTATGGATATTCAAAAGCGGTATCCACCGGCAGAACCTGCAAAAGCGGAAGGAAGCAAACCAAATACAACTGCTTTTATTCGCCAATTTTATCTGGACGCATATGACAGAATACGAAAATTTATGTCGGAAGAAAAATATGTGGTATTTCATGATGCCTTTGAATTAACCGCATGGAAAGATTTTATGCGTGAGGAAAAATATAAGAATGTAGTTCTGGACACCCACCAATACCTTATGATGGCAGAACTGATGGGCTGTGAGCAGACGGTAGAAGGATATGTGAAGTATGTGGAAGACCATTTTGCAAAGGATATAGAAGAAATGCAGAATTATTTTCCGGTTATCTGTGGAGAGTGGTGTCTATTTAATTCTCTGGCATGCGGATGCGATACTCATGGTGGACAGAGTGTATTAAATGGAGTAGCAGGTGCTGAGGAGGAAAGCCTGTCTGCAGAGCAGAAAAAAGAGATCTATAATAAGGTGGCAAAGGCACAGCTTGCTGCGTGGAATAAAGGAAGTGGTCATTTTTACTGGAGCTACAAACTGTTAGTAGACACTGTAAATGAAAACGGATGGATAGGCTGGGACAGCTGGGATCTTGGTAGATGTATGGACTTTGGCTGGTTTGTAAATGGAAAATAGAAAAAACAGGATGATACAAGGAGAATTACGATGAATAAAAATATGGACTCAAATGCAAAACTTTCATTTTTAGAACGATTTGGTTATGGGGTGGGTGATTATGCAGGCAATTTAGTATATTCTGCAATCAGTGCATTTCTTTTGGTATATTATACCAATGTAATTGGTGCCAGCGCAGCGGCAGCAGCTTCCATTATTGCTGTCTCAAAGATTTTTGATGGTATTTCCGATTTGATTATGGGCTATATTATAGACCACACACATAGTAAATGGGGAAAGGCACGTCCCTGGATTGCAAGACTCTGCGTTCCGCTTGCGGTATGTACGGTATTAATGTTCAGTGTTCCGACGAGCTTTGTGGGAACCGCACAATTAGTGTACATGTTCTTAACCTATAATCTGGTATCAACCATTTTCTATACTGGTATCAACGTACCATATGCAACCATGAATGGTCTTATGACAACGAATCAATATGAAAGAGGACTTCTTGGAAACTTCCGTATGCTTCTTGCAACTGCCGGTACCATGACAATTAACACCGTTGTATTAAAGATGACTGCCGCATTTGGAGGTGGAAATCCTTATAGCCAACAAGGCTGGACACTTACCTTTATTGTATTAATGGCAGTGTTTGTAGTACTTAATCTGTTTATGTTTGCGACCTGCAAGGAAAGAGTTGTGGAAAAAACAGAAGAAGGAACACAGAAAGAGCATATTTCCTTTGTAAAAGGAATTAAAGGACTTGTCAATAATAAGTATTGGATACTTTTGGTAATATGTCTGTTTGTTATGTACTTTATGATGTCCTGTTTTTATGGTTCAGCCGTTTACTTTGCCCAATACAAATTAGGTGATGCGAATTATTTCACACCAATTTCAAATTATTTATCAATTGCACAAATTGCAACGATGTTCTTTACACCGTTTATTATGAAGAAACTGAGTAAAAGAAACACCTTCCTGATTGGTATGATTATTGCATCTGCGGGATTTATTTTAACCGGATTTGGTACGAGCGTTATGTGGGTAAGTGCAATGTCTGTCATAAAGGGAATTGGATTTGGTTTTGGCGCTGCTACCATGTTTGGTATGCTGCAGGATGCAATTACATTTGGCGAATGGCAAAATGGTTATGGCACAGCCGGCATGGGAAATGCAGCCTCCTCCTTCTGTATGAAGGTTGGCTCCGGATTCGGTACGGCAGCACTTGGATGGATATTGCAAGCAGGTGGATTTCATGCAGAAGCAGCAACACAGAGCGCAGCCTCTTTAACTGCAATTACCTGGAGCTTCGTATGGGTTCCCGCAATTACCATGATCATCGCAGTTATCTGCCTGGTATTCTTTGATTTGGATAGAAAATATGAAAAAGCAGTTGCTGACCTCGCTGTAGGAAAGCATAAATGTGATAACGAATAAAAGCAGTAAAATCACACTGTATGCCCCATAAGCTTATAGGTAATTGTCTGATTGAAGAAATGGATAAAAGGACCAAGAAAGAGAGCACATACTAAGGTTCCAATGCCTAAAAGACCGCCTGCAAGGAAACAGATGAGCGCACACAATACATCGTTGGACAAACGGCACCAAAAGTATGGAATAGGTAAATGCTCTGCCATAATAAGAGAAATACTGTCGTAAGGTGCAACACCCGAATTGGAGGCCTGATAAAGGGATACACCAAAGCTTACAACGGTAACGCCCACGAGCAGATACAGGGTGTGAGAAACAATACTTTGGGGAGTGGCAAGGACGAGTGGCAGTTTCGTATAGAAAAACGTAACAAAATAGGCCAGAAAAAACCAGTTCACGATAGTGCCGGGTCCGATAAGCCGTTTTCCAAATAAAAATTCAATTACAAAAAAGAAAGTATTTAAAATTGCAGTAAGTGCAGCGTATTCCAAAGGAGTACGGTCTGCAAGTGCCATCATCATTGCCGAGAAAGGGTCGTTACCAAGTCCGGAAAGTTTAAAAATAGCAATCCCCAGTCCTAAAATAAGATTACCGAGTAACATACCGATAAATCCTTTTGCTGTAATTTTAAAATTTATTGTATTTTGAGCCATTTCTAAAATCTCCTATGTTATGTATGATATATGCTGCGTTTCCTAATTATAACATGTTTTGCGTTGATTAGAGAAATAAAACAAAAAAATATAGGTATAATAAACCTTCCTTTACAGATAATAGTAGCAAAGACAAAAAATACTATTTGACGTAAATGGAGGTTTATTAAAATGAAAGCAACGGGAATTGTAAGACGAATAGATGACTTAGGACGTGTGGTAATACCGAAGGAAATAAGAAGAACATTGCGAATTCGGGAAAGTGACCCACTTGAAATATTCACAGACCGGGAAGGCGAAATCATTCTGAAAAAATATTCACCAATTGGGGAAATAACACCATTTGCAAAGCAGTATGCGGAAAGCATGGCACAAGTGTCAGGGCATACGGCAGTAATTGCGGACCGTGACCAGTTTATTGCAGTTGCAGGTGGTTATAAGGAATTGCTTGGACGCTCCATTAGTAAAGATTTGGAAGAAAAGCTGAATAATCGTGAAAATGTAATCGCAACGCGGGGAGAGAAAGAGTTTATTCCAATTGCGCTTGATGATATAGGCGACTATATGCATGAAGCAGTTGCTCCTATTATTTGTGAAGGTGACATTATTGGTGCAGTAGCTTTACTTGGAAACGGCGAGAGAGAAAAGATGGGCGATGTAGAACAAAAATTAGTCTTGGCAGCAGCAGGATTTTTAGGAAGACAGATGGAACAATAGGAAAAACAAAGAATTTGTAAACAGGATCCACAATGGTACAAGCACCATTGTGGGCTCTGCTATTTTGTGTTATTATAGAGCTCATACATGAATAGAGGGGAGAGCATTTACTTGAGTAAAACAGTAGAATGCAAAAGGAAATTTGCAATATAAATGGACATATGAAAAATGGCGATTTCTGATATTAAAATATTTATCCTACATTGTTGGAATTATTTTTTTGCTGGAATTAGTAGTTCTTATTTATGTTAAAAGAGTAGATTTACTGGTAACGAATACAAGGACATATTTATTAAAATATATGATGCTTCCTATACTGACGAATAGCGTGAGCTTGTTTTTTGGGTATTATTTACTGAAAAAGGAAACCATTTCAGATAGAATAAAGAACTATGTTCCGCTGGCATGTGTATTGGTTTTTTGCTTTGTAATTTCGACCGTACATAATTTTTTTCTGATTACAGCTAGTATTTTTGTGATTCCAGTTATGCTGTCTTCTTTTTATGGAAGTAAAAGGATTACAACAGCTACGCTTTTCATGAGTGTTCTGTTACTCTTGAATTGTACCCTGTCTACAGGATTTGACGCAAATGATGCAAATTTTCACATGCGGATTATGAATGGTATGGTGGCATTCTGTCTTCTTATTTCTTCTTATTTATTAAGTATTATGATGATGAAATATGCAAAGGAAAAAGAAACAGAATTAAGTGAAAGTATTCGCTCTGCCTATCAATTAGAAGAACAGTTAAAGAAGGACCCGTTGACGGGATTATATAATCATTCTAATTTCTACGCCTATCTGGAGGACGGAATTATTCACGCAGAGGAACAACGCAATAAGGTCTGTCTTGCCGTACTGGATATTGATTTCTTTAAAAAAGTGAATGATACTTATGGTCATGAGAGAGGAAATGTTGTTTTAACAGGACTGTCAGAATTATTAATCAAATATTGTGAGGAATATGGTCATGCATGTCGATATGGAGGAGAAGAATTTTCTCTTGTGTTTAAGGAATTAGAGATTTCAGAGGTATATAGACGTATGGAAAAGCTGCGTAAAGAAATTGAGGAACAGACTTATATCACGAACGTTCATATTACTATAAGTATAGGCATTGCAGAATATAAAAGTGGAATGACAGCACAGGAATTATTTGATAATGCAGATAAAGCAATGTACCTGGCAAAGAAAAATGGCAGAAATCAGGTAGTCGTATATACGGATTAGGAACTTATGAGTGCCAGATAAATATAGAACCGGGAAACAATATGCAGTTGTGAAAAAGGGGTAAACTTTGATAAAACAATGCTATAAAGAGATACAAGAGAAGAATGATGTTCGTCAAAACTTAAGTAATCTTCGCAAAGAAATAAAAGACGAGGAAGAAAAAGAGAAATTTATTGAATTATTAGATGGAGAATATGAAACACTTTTGACGCTTTTACAACATGAAGATGCAAAAACACGTAAGAATGATGCGCTTCTGATGGGCGATTTAGGGTTTCAGGAATTTTTAGAACCCCTCTATCAGGCATATTGCAAAGAAGAGCAGCTTTTTATCAAAAGTGCTTATTTGCAGGCAATGAAGCAAATGGATTATCGAAATTATATAGACATATTTAAAAATAAAATGACAGAACTGTCACAAATAGAACTGAATGACAGTAACCGTAAGCATATCACAGAGGAGATGCGAATTTTATCCGATTTACTCGTTACGATAGAAGGGGTAAAGATGCATCCTTTTATTGGCAGTCATGTCATGTCGGATATTATGCTTATGACAAACCGGCGTCATATAGATGTTACACTGCAGCAGTTAAAAGAAATTTTGACTCTGGATACCAGTAAGGCAAAAATGATGAATGCGGGTATTCGTATTACCGAAAACTGTCTGGATAAAATATTGCCAATTCGTACTTACCAGGAACTTTTATTTCTGGTAAACGGAATGAAAACCTGTGAGATGAATCCAGAAGCTGCAGCAAGGACAATCGTCGAATCCAGGCTTATGGATTTTCTGGAAACGCGTCATAGAGGGAAAGCACCCTTCTATTTCCGTGTAGAACTAAAAAGTAAGATGCCACTAGATAGGAAAAGCATATTTACCAAAAAGCTTTCCGCACAAATCGAGCAGCTATCTAATCGAGCACTTATCAATACGACTTCACAATATGAGTTTGAAATACGTCTGATTGAAAATAAAGAAGGAAAATGCAATGTATTGGTAAAATTATTTACCATACCGGATGAGAGATTTTCCTATCGCAGGGAAGTCGTTCCAACCAGTATGAAACCCACTAATGCGGCACTGCTTGTAGCATTGGCAAAAGAATATATGATAGAAGATGCGCGTGTACTAGATCCGTTCTGCGGTGTTGGAACTATGCTGATTGAGCGTCAGAAAGTGGTTCCGGCAAATACTTCGTATGGTATCGATATTATGCCGGCGGCGATTGAGGGAGCACGAATCAATACCGATGCGTCGGGACAAATTATTCATTACATTAATAAAAATTATTTTGATTTTACCCATGAATATTTATTTGATGAGATTTTCACCAATATGCCGTTTGCCATTGGGCATAAGACAGAAGATGAGATTTATGAAATCTATGAGCAGTTTTTTGAAAAGACAGCCACCCATCTGGAACAGAATGGAACGATTATTATGTACACACATAATAGGGAATATGTGCGAAAGCTTGCTCCGAAAAATGCATATCAGATTATAAGGGAAATAGAGATTAATATTCGAGAAGAAACTTTTTTAATAATTATGAAAAAATAATTGAGGCATCATTTAAACATAACAGGAACATTCGCAAGGATGTTCCTGTTGTGTTTTGTAAAACATGTATAAAATACCACCCTTAAACATAAATCTACCACCCTTTTTGCACAAAAATATTCTGCTATAATTAGGATTATAAAGAAACATGTCTAATGAAAATTCAAAAACAAAAAAAATAAGCAACATATATGAGAACTTGTTTCAATATAAAAGAAAGGTGTGGGTAATAAAATGAATGATGTAATTGTCGCCATGGAAAATATAAATAAGAGCTTTCCGGGAGTCAAAGCTTTGGATAATGTAAAGTTTGAACTTCGTTCGGGTGAAGTCATGGCGCTATTGGGAGAAAATGGAGCTGGAAAGTCCACGTTGATGAAAATATTAAGTGGTGTATACACAAGAGATTCAGGTACCATGAGCATCTTTGGCAAAGAGTATGAGGATTTGACACCGAAGCAGGCACAAGAAGTTGGAGTTGCCATCATACACCAGGAATTAAATATGTGTAAGCATTTATCAGTTGCGGAAAACATGTTTTTGGGAAGAGAAAAAAGAGGAAAACTGATTCTTAAGAATACGGAAATGGAAGAAGAAGCAAAACGTATTCTGGATGATTTAAAGATTGATATTAATCCGAAGCAGGCGGTTGGTGAATTGCCGGTGTCCAAACAACAGATGGTAGAAATCGCAAAAGCTCTTTCCATTAATGCCAAGATACTGATTATGGACGAACCAACTTCTGCATTAACGGCAAAGGAAATTGAAGAATTATTTCGCATTATTCGCAAATTAAAGGAAAATGGTTGCGGAATTGTATATATCTCACATCGATTGGAAGAATTGCAGCATATTGTCGACAGAGTAACCATCATGAGAGATGGACAGTACATAACTTCCATGAATTTTGCAGATACAACCATGGATCAGATTATTACCAATATGGTTGGGCGTGAAATCAAGGAAAAATTTCCAAGAGTTGAATGCAAAAAAGGGAAAAAGGTCTTTGAGGTAAAAAACCTAAATGCGGGTAGAATGGTTCGCAATGTTGCTTTTTCCGTATATGAGGGCGAAATTGTTGGATTTGCAGGCTTGATGGGAGCCGGAAGAACTGAAACGACAAGAGCAATCTTCGGTGTCGATGCGAAGGAAAGCGGTGAGTTTTATCTGGATGGTAAAGAAATTAAAATTAATTGCCCTATGGATGCAATCAGAGCGGGTGTCGTACTTGCGCCAGAGGACCGCAAGAAAGACGGACTGTGTACCAAACTTAGCATTCGTGACAATCTGACACTTCCAAATCTCGATTTGGTATGTAATAAGCTTCAGGTGGTGGATAACAGGAAGGAAAAAGAGCTTTGTGATAAAGCAGTAGAAGACTTGAAGATTAAGACACCAAATGTAGAAATTGATGCAGGTAACTTATCCGGTGGAAATCAGCAAAAAGTAGTCGTTGGTAAATGGCTTGCCAGAGATTCCAGAGTTGTTATCTTTGATGAACCAACCAGAGGAATTGATGTAGGAGCAAAGGTTGAGATATATAACCTGATGAATAAACTCAAGAAGCAGGGAATTGCAGTCGTATTTGTTTCCTCTGAAATGCCGGAAGTAATGGGCATCGCAGACAGAATTATCGTTATGTGTGATGGCAGAATTACAGGCGAAGTAATGGCGGAAACAGCTTCACAAAATGAAATCTTAACCTTAGCTACAAGCTTTGAAAATAAAATGATAAAAGACAACTGATTTGTTGAGGAGGAAACTAGAAATGAATGGGAATAAAAAAAATCCATTAAAACAGGTTCTTGCAATTCGTGGAATGGGTGCAACACTAACAGCTTTTGCTGGATTGATTATGATTTATCTGGCATTTGGATTAATTAACAGCACTGTATTTACCGGGCAAAACATTATGAACCTGCTGCGTTCCATGTCAAAATATTTATTGATAGGTATCGCACAAAGTTATGTATTGATTACTGGAAACATCGATTTATCCATTGGTTCCATGGTAGGTATGAGCGCTATGATAGCAGCGACACTGATGACGCTGGGCGTAAATCCAATTCTTGCCATTGTCATTACTTTAATCTGCTGCCTTGCAGTAGGTGTAGTAAATGGATTTCTGGTTGGTAAATTCAAACTGCCACCTTTTATTGCAACACTAGGAACCATGTTTGTAACCAGAGGTATTGCATACATGGTAAATGGAAACCGAAATACCGATGCAATTGCAACAGGAGTAGGTAAGGAAACAGCAGATAATTTTCAGAATTTCTTTTATTATGGAACGACATTAGGTATTTATAATACATTCTGGATAGCAATCGTTGTATTTTTGATTTTCTTCTTCCTGTTATCAAAGACACGTACTGGAAGACACATTTATGCCATTGGCTCAAATGTTGATGCCGCTAAATTATCCGGTGTTAACGTCGTAGCAACGACCACAAAAGCATATCTGGTAAGTGCTATCTGCTCCTGTATCGTAGGCTTGATTTTATGTGCACAGGCTGGAATGGGAAATATGGAAGCTGGAAATATGTATGAAATGTATGGTGTTGCCGCAGGTGTTATCGGTGGTGTATCTCCGTTAGGTGGTACCGGAATGCTGCTTGGTACTCTGGCAGGTGCTTCGGTATGGCAGACATTGGAAAATGGATTGAATATGGTTGGTGCACAGGTTGGTATTCAACGTATTGTAATTGGTATTATCGTAGTATTTGCTGTTTTACTGGATGTCGTAGTTAGAACCGGTCAAATTGGCAAGAAGAATAAAAATGCAAAATAAAAAGTGAAACTATTTCGCATAGTGCGAGTAGAAATAAAGGAGGACATGGAAATGAAAAAGAAATTATTAGCAACACTTTGCTGTATGGCAATGGTGGCTACTTCTCTTGTAGGATGTGGCGCGAAAAGCACAACAACAGATACAGCAGCAACAGAAGCAGCTGGAGCAACAGGGGATGTAAAGGTTGCACTTATCACAATGGATTCCATTGACCAGCACTGGATTACTTTAAATGAAGGTGCACAAAAAGCAGCCGGAGAACTCGGCGTAACTGTTACATTTATGGCACCAAATACCAAAGATGATGCACAGCAAATCGAATGTGTAAACAATGCAGTCGCAGGTGGCTATAATGCAATCATGGTAGCAGCAAACGGACCAGATGCAATCTCATCGGCTTTAAAAGAAGCAGCAGCCGGAGTAAAAATTGTCTATGTAGATTCTCCTGCCAATGTAGATGCAGAAGCAACTTTCTCAACCGACAATAAAGCAGCGGGTCAGACAGCCGGCGAGCAAATGAAAGCAAAATTAGAAGGAAATGGTGTTACATCAGGTGACATTGGTATTATCAATGTAAATGCAGCAACGGATTCCTGTGTAATGCGTGAAGAAGGCTTCCGTGCAGCATTTGATGGAAGTGGATTCAACCTTATGGAAACTCAATATGGCGAAGGTGATGCAGCAAAATCACAAAGCATTGCAGAAAACTATATTACACAAGGCGTGGTTGGTATCTTTGGATGCAATGAAGGTTCTACTACAGGAGCAGGAAATGCAATCAAGGCCGCTGGAAAATCAGATATCATTGGTGTAGGATTTGATAAATCGGATGCTATTTTAAATCTTATTTCTGACGGATTCTTACTTTGCACAATGGCACAAAATCCGGATGTAATGGGATACGAAGGTGTAAAAGCAGCAGTAGATGCAGTAAATGGAAAATCTCTGGGTGGTGCAGTTTCTGATACCGGTGTTTCAGTCATTGATGCAGCAACCGTTGGTGGAGGAAGTGATGATGCAGCATCCGCTGACAAAGCGGTTAAAGCCAGCAAAGAATGGAAAATTGCCTTGATTACTATGGATTCCATCGATCAGCACTGGGTAACCTTAAATGAAGGTGCACAGGCAGAAGCAGCAAAAGCTGGTGTTTCCGTTACTTTTATGGCACCAAACACAAAAGATGATGCACAACAAATTGAATGTGTAAACAATGCAGTTGCAGGTGGCTATGATGCAATCATGGTAGCAGCAAACGGACCAGACGCTATTTCATCTGCCTTAAAAGAAGCTCAGACAGCAGGCGTAAAAATCGTTTATGTTGATTCACCTGCAAACGTAGAAGCAGAAGCAACCTTCTCTACAGACAATAAAGCAGCCGGCAAAACAGCAGGCGATGAAATGAAAAAAGCATTAGAAGCAGCAGGCGTTACATCAGGTGACATTGGTGTCATTAATGTAAATGCAGCAACCGATTCCTGCGTAATGCGTGAAGAAGGTTTCCGCTCCGCATTTGAAGGAACTGATTTTAAGATTCTTGAAACACAGTATGGCGAAGGTGATGCAGCAAAATCACAAAGTATTGCTGAAAATTATATTACACAGGGTGTTGTAGGTATCTTCGGATGTAACGAAGGTTCTACTACAGGAGCTGGAAATGCCATCAAGGCATCTGGTAATGCAGACATCATCGGTGTGGGATTTGATAAATCCGATGCAATCATGAACTTAATTGCAGATGGACATTTACTTTGCACAATGGCACAAAATCCGGATGTAATGGGTTCTGATGGTGTAGACGCCTGTGTACAGGCATTAGAAGGAGAAGCACTTGGTGGTAAGGTAACAGACACTGGGGTATCTGTTCTTTCAAAATAAAGTATTTATAGAATAGAGTTTTAAAATTATTCATATAGTGAAAACCGCCGAACGTAGACTTCGACGGTTTTCACGCGTTGATGAATAGTGCATACCTGCTGTCTTGTGTTATACTATAAAAAATAGAAAATAAAAGAGTCATCAATGGGGGTCTATATGGTAAAAGTAATGATAGCGGATGATGAAGAACGTATATGTCAGTTGATAAATGCATTGGTAGATTGGGAAGCTCTGGGTATGGAAGTGATTGGCTGCGCTTCCAATGGAATAGAAGCGGTAGAGCGGGTACATGCCCTGCACCCGGATATACTGATTACCGATATCCGGATGCCGGGGTGTGATGGCTTGGAACTGATACAGCGAGTCAAGGAAAGCCAGCCTGAATTGGAAGTGGTTATCATAAGTGGATACGCACATTTTTCTTATGCACAAACAGCTATTAAATACGGCGTTGGAGATTATCTGTTAAAACCAATTAATAAGATTGAGTTGACGCAGACACTCCAAAAATTACAGGAAAAGATAAGCGAACGGAATGAATCAGAATATGACAGACAGGTTTTGATAAAAAACAGTGAAAATGACCGAAAACGTGTAAAAGAGAATCTGATTACAGATTTATTGGAAAATGATGACATGTGTGTTAGCTTTGAAATGCTGCAGGAGGAATATCATTTAGATGTAGAACCGGGTATTTTTCAGGCATTTTGTTTGAAAATGGATTATGATGCAGAACAATTGAGTGCTCCGGCCAAGAAGGTATTGTTTGAAAAAGCAGGTAATATGATAGAAAGCAGTTTAAAAGGTACCTGCTTCGAATTGGTATTGAGCATGAAAGACTATGTAATCTATGGAATCCTGAATTATGCACCAAAAAGACAGGAGGATATTCGAAGGCTTCTGCGGGATTGCCTGAATCAACTGACCGTTCAAAAAAGCATTTTAGGTCCAATTGATTTTTCTATAGGTATGGGCGACGCAGTGAAGCAGCCGGAGGAGCTTGTGAAATCCATGAAAAAAAGTACCTGTATCGTAAAAGAACGCATTTTAGTCGGTACCGGTCATCTTTTGGAAAATATGGAAGACACCGCCGGTATACAGGGAAAGAATCTGCTGGAAAAGTATTCCCGCATGATTTTACATGCATCGGAAGTTATGAGTGAGGAAGAGGCAGATGCATCGGCGGAATATTTGAAAACAACGGCTCTAAATCTCAGAAATATCAGAGGATTTGAATTATTGGAATTAGTACTGTCTGCGGGCAGCCTGCTGATGATGCAGGTAGAACATGGCGAAAAGAATCACTTATTAGAAGAATTTAAGAAAAAATGTGAGCAGAGCAATTCGGTAAATATGCTTTTTGAACAATTGCAGGACTTGCAGTATCGTGTTATCCGTACCTTGCAGGAGGAACATGATACCGATGCGTTACGACCTATAAGACTTGCAAAACAGTATATTCAGAATCACTTTAAGGAACAGATTACGTTGGAAGAAGTAAGTGATGCAGTGGGTTTGAGTGCAGGATACTTCAGTGTCTTGTTTAAGAAAGAAACGGGAGAAGGCTTTGCAAAATATTTGATTAATATACGTGTGGAACAGGCTAAGATTCTACTAAGGGAGAGTAATGTATCGGTGGCTGATATCTGTAAAAGCGTCGGTTACAATGATTTAAAGCATTTTACACATACCTTTGATAAGGCAACGGGATTAAAACCGGGAGCTTATCGCAAGCTATACGGTTAGTGAGAGGAAGCAGATTTGAAAAAACTTAAAAATTTTCGATATATTTCATATAGAGTATTTGCACTGGGCGTTTGCGTGCTGCTCTTTCTCCTGGTACTAACGGTTTACCAAATCGTACTTTTATTACAGGGAGAGGCTACACTGGGGGCGATATTACTGCTGGTTATTGTAAGCAATCTTTTTGCCGGTATATTCTGGTGGCAGATAGTGATTCCTTATCACAGATCCGAAAAGGTCATGAAACGATTTCTGGATGGCTATACACTGGCAGAGGACAAGGAACTGAGCATGTCTTTCCTGTCGCCGGCAACGCATAAGGAATTGCAGCGACTGGAGGAAATCCTACATTCCCCACAAATGTTTGACTTGAATAAAAGACAGGCACAGTATCTGGCACTCCAAAACCAGATAAATCCACATTTTCTATATAATACCCTGGAGAGCATTCGAAGCGAAGCATTGATTGCGGGACTGGAAAGTGTTGCCGATATGACAGAAGCTCTCGCCACTTTTTTTCGCTACACCATATCCAAGGTGGAAAATCTGGTATCCGTAGAAGAGGAGCTGGAAAATTGTAAAACCTATTTTCGCATTCAGCAGTATCGGTTTGGAAATCGCTTGCAGTTACATATTGACTATGAGGAAGAGGAATGGCAGGAGATTATTCACTGCCGTATACCCAAACTTACATTACAGCCAATTCTGGAAAATAGTATCATACATGGTACGGAGCTGAAGATTGGAACCGGTAATCTGCGCATCCAATTTGAAAGAACGGAGAAAAGGCTGATTATTCGTATTTCAGATGACGGCATCGGAATGGAAGAACAGACACTTTTGGAGTTGAACAGAAGGCTGCGAAAGGACAGCTCCAAAGTATCCTATCAGCAATCGGAGACGAAGGGCGGTATTGCATTAGCGAATGTAAATAACCGTATTCATCTTATCTTTGGGGAAGAATATGGCATGCATGTATATTCCATTCAAGGAGAAGGAACAGATGTTGAGATAACGATTCCGGCAGTTATGAGTGATAGAGAGATAAAGAATCGAGGGATTCTTCAATGAGAAAAGAAGTGTTTCGCATGGAGCGTGTGACCTATAAGGAACAGGGGATAACACTGCTTGAAGACTTTAATTTTAATGTTTTAGAAGGGGAAATCATGGGCTTCATTCCATTTAATTCACATGGAATGGCGTCCTTTTTGCGTCTTTTGAAGACGAACTTACCTCTGGACGATGGCTATATCTATTACCATGAAGAAATCATAAACTCCTGGAAAGGCGCCAAACAAAACAGCAACCGCATTACCGTGATTCAGGATAAAACGTGTCTGGTAAAGGGAATGACCGTGGCAGATAATATCTTTGTGCTGCGTCAGGGATTTAAGCAGCATATCATAAAACCTTCCGTACTAAATGCACAGCTGGAGCCCTTTCTGAAGGACATTGACATGGATTTACTGGGTGAAGCATATGCAGAGAAACTGACTATCTTTGAACGTGTGGTTGTAGAGATATTAAAGGGGATCGTAGCGGGGCACAAATTGATTGTTTTATGTGAAATCAGTACTCTGATCAGTGGAAACGAACTAAAAAAGCTTCATAAAATTATGCGGCATTATGCAAAGCAGGGACACTCTTTTATCTATATCGGTTCCCATTTTGAAGATATTATTCAGGTATGCAATCGGGCAGTGCTGCTATCTAATGGCAGAATAGAAAAAATATTACAGCCAAGGGAAATGTACGTGGATAATTTATTTTCGCTTACCAAGGACTATGATAAATTAGTAAGGGGATATCTGGAGAATAAAAAAGCAGGTTCCCCAAAGGGAAAACTTGTCTGCAAATTATATGCAGAAATTAATTCTATGAAAGAGCCATTGGAGTTCGTGGTGATAAGTGGCGAGTGCCTGGTCATACAAAGTCTGGACAATCAGATTTATCATGAACTGCTTCAGATTCTTACCAATAGCCGGGAGACTGCTTTCTATGGAAATGCATGGTTAGGCGATAAAGAATTTCGATTACAGGAACTAAATACCAACCGAAATTTTGCAGTCATTCAGGAAATGCCAACGAAAACAATGCTATTTACAGAACTTAGCTATATGGATAATTTGTGTTTCAATCTGGATAAGAGAATGCGAAGCGTGTGGGCGAGAGGAAATATCAGAAGAAGTATTCGAACGGAATATGCCCCTATACTGGGTGATGAAGTATTTAACATGACCATAGAGGAACTAAGCGAAGGGCAGAAGTATCAGCTGGTCTATACCCGTATCTTATTACAAAAACCCAAGATTGTATTTTGCATACAACCTTTTAAGGGTGCCGATATGAAGCATCGGATGTATATCTGGGAACTGTTGGAAAAGTTATTGGAAAAGGGAATTGCGGTCGTTATTCTTGCAGTAAATCTCGCAGATACACTTTCTCTTGCAGACAGACTTATCTGCATCGATAAAAATAAAGAGCAGATAGAATATCTGCAGGAAGAGTTTGCAGCTCTCCCTATGCTGGCTCCGTGGCTCTATCTCTACAGAGAGGATAGTGTGTAACTTTAGGAAATTTACTGTTTGAGATTTAAGATATTAGTCTGCTTGTATATTGCTCATGCGGTCTAAGAGCTCAATTTTAATATCATAAAGTTTGGAAGATAAGTCTACGTATACGTTGTGCGGGTTCACCAGACGTCTTGTTTCATCCCATAAGGTATTTAATTCCTGCTGGCAGTAGGTGCGGATATCCATGACTTTAGGAGATTCGTAGACGCATTCGCCGTCTTTGAAGATAGGGACCATAATTTCACGTAAGGTGTAAGTGCCTGCTTTTAATTTTGTCTTTTTCCATGGTTCTGCCGGGTCGAAAAGAAGCAGAGGATCTTTTTCGTTATAAACTTCTTCTTCTAAGCAGATTAAGTCAGCCTTGATTTTTCCGCTTTCTTTTTCGTAGACACGATAAATCTTTTTATTACCTGGATTGGTTATTTTCTCTGTATTTTCGGATAATTTAATCTTAGGAATGAAGACACCATCTTCACTCATAACGGCAGCAAGCTTATAAACACCGCCAAATGCCGGCCAGTCTTTTGAAGTAATCAGGTTGGTACCGACACCCCAGGAGGTAATCTTTGCACCCTGTACTTTTAAACTGTCGATCAGATATTCATCCAAGTCATTGGAAGCAGAGATAATGGCATTCGGGAATCCGGCATCATCTAACATTTTTCTTGCTTTTTTGGATAAGTAAGCTAAATCCCCACTGTCAAAACGAATACCGTGTTTTCCTAATGGAATACCGGCTTCTTTCATTTCCGTAAAGACACGAATGGCATTTGGGACACCGGATTTCAGGGAATCATAGGTATCCACTAACAGAATGCATGCATTTGGATATAATTCTGCATATTTCTTAAATGCCGTATATTCGTCAGAAAAGCTCATAATCCAGCTGTGCGCATGCGTTCCACTGATAGGGACATCAAAGAGTTGCCCACAAAGTACATTGGAGGTAGCAACACAGCCACCAATCATAGCAGCTCTGGCGCCATAAGTTCCGGCATCTGGGCCCTGTGCACGACGAAGACCAAATTCCATAATGCCATCACCCTGTGCAGCATAGCATACACGGGAGGTCTTTGTTGCAATGAGAGACTGATGATTCATAATATTTAAAATGGCAGTTTCTACTAATTGGGCTTCCATGATTGGTGCAATTACTTTCACCAAAGGTTCCCGTGGAAAGATAATGGTTCCTTCCGGAATCGCATAGATACTGCCGGAAAATCTAAAATTACTGAGGTATTCTAAAAAATCTTCATCGAAAATACCAAGGCTTCTAAGATAATCAATATCCTGCGGTGCGAAATGCAGCTCCTTGATATAGTTGATTAACTGTTCCAATCCGGCACAGATTGCATAACCGCTTTCCAGTGGATTGGTGCGGTAAAACATATCGAAAATAACCGTTTCATTTTCAGCCTCGTTCTTGAAATAGCCCTGCATCATTGTTAATTCGTATAAATCGGTAAGCAAGGTTAAGTTTTGTCTATCCATTAAAAACTCCCATCCGCGACTCGGGGTCGCTGTACACATATTTGAATACTAAGAACCAGTAATTCCTTTTCACATTCGAATCAAAATTTCATACATGGCATTACCTTAACTCACTATCATACTTTAGTTTGATAAAGAAATCAATAAATTAACGTAAATTGGTTGACAAGAATGGGCTCCTTAGCCTATAATTATCAACGTTAAGACACGGATTTATACAGTAATCTACGTGTTCTGAATGCGAACTTGTTCGCTATTTTATAATAAATAGAAAAACGATGACGAAGACAGTAAATGATTTTTGAAAGGCAAAGAGAGTCCGGGCAGGTGAAAGCGGATACGAGTAGAAAATGATGGAAAATCACTTCTGAGTTTCATTGCAGAAATATAAACAAAATACTTTGTTTGAGTAAGCGATGACGTATTTCCGGCGTTATGGGAACGCATATGATAAGACATAGTCTTTGGTGTATGTAGTAACAGGTGGTATAACGAGTAAACTTTGGCCTCGTCCTTTTACAAAAGGACGGGGCTTTCCTTATGTAACAGGAGTCAGGTGTCGAAAGGGGTGGCTGCCGATGTCGACTGGCAGCCACCTCTGGCACTCGAATAGCAGAAAAAGCAAAATAAGAAAGGAAGAAAAATTATGTACGAAAAAGTATCCACAGACTTAAACTTTGTAGACCGGGAAAAAGAAACAGAGAAATTCTGGCGTGAAAATAATATTTTTCAAAAGAGTATGGACAGCCGTAAGGAGGGGGAAACTTATACATTCTATGATGGACCACCTACCGCCAATGGAAAACCACATATTGGACATGTATTAACACGTGTTATCAAGGATATGATTCCGCGATATAGAACTATGAAGGGATATATGGTACCTAGAAAAGCTGGCTGGGATACGCATGGTCTTCCGGTAGAGCTAGAGGTAGAGAAGCTGTTAGGATTAGACGGTAAAGAGCAGATTGAAGAATATGGTCTTGACCCGTTTATTACGAAATGTAAGGAAAGTGTTTGGAAATACAAGGGTATGTGGGAGGATTTCTCAGGTACCGTTGGATTCTGGGCAGACATGGATAACCCGTATGTTACGTATCATGATGATTACATTGAGTCTGAGTGGTGGGCATTAAAGGAAATCTGGAATAAGGGATTATTATACAAAGGATTTAAAATTGTTCCTTATTGCCCTCGTTGTGGAACTCCGCTGTCTTCTCACGAAGTTGCGCAAGGCTACAAAGAGGTAAAAGAGCGCTCGGCAGTGGTACGTTTTAAAGTAGTAGGGGAGGATGCCTATTTCTTAGCATGGACAACCACTCCGTGGACGTTGCCAAGTAATGTGGCACTTTGCGTGAACCCGGAAGAAACCTACTGTAAAGTAAATGCAGCAGATGGATATACCTACTATATGGCAGAAGCATTGCTGGATAAAGTACTTGGTAAATTTGCAGAAGAAGGAAAAGCAGCCTACGAAGTAGTAGAAACATATAAAGGGAAAGATTTAGAATATAAAGAATATGAAGCGCTTTATAAATGTGCAGCAGAATCCGCTGAGAAACAGCGTAAAAAAGCTCATTTTGTAACATGTGACACATATGTCACAATGTCAGATGGTACAGGTATCGTTCATATTGCGCCTGCATTTGGTGAAGACGATGCACAGGTGGGACGTAAATATGACCTTCCATTTGTACAGTTCGTGGATGGCAAGGGAGATATGACTCCGGAAACACCATATGCCGGACTATTTGTAAAGAAAGCTGACCCGGAAGTATTAAAGGATCTGGATAAAGAAGGCAAATTGTTTGATGCACCGAAGTTTGAACATGATTACCCATTCTGCTGGAGATGTGATACCCCATTGATTTACTATGCAAGAGAATCTTGGTTTATCAAAATGACAGCAGTAAAAGATGATCTGGTTCGTAATAATAAAACGGTAAACTGGATACCGGAATCTATCGGAGAAGGACGTTTCGGCAACTGGCTTGAAAATATTCAGGACTGGGGTGTTTCCCGTAACCGCTATTGGGGCACTCCGTTAAATGTATGGGAATGTGAAGACTGTGGACATCAGGAAGCTATTGGTTCCCGTGAAGAATTAGAGAAAATGAGTGGCAATCCGGCTGCGAAGACGGTGGAATTGCACAGACCTTATATTGATGAAATTACCTGTACCTGTCCGAAATGTGGCAAGACCATGAAGCGTGTACCGGAAGTAATTGACTGTTGGTTTGACTCAGGAGCAATGCCTTTTGCACAGCATCATTATCCATTTGAAAATAAGGATTTGTTTGAGCAACAGTTCCCAGCACAGTTTATCTCGGAAGCTGTCGACCAGACCAGAGGCTGGTTCTACTCCTTACTTGCAGAATCTACCTTATTATTTAATAAAGCACCATATGAAAATGTCATCGTACTTGGTCATGTACAGGACGAAAATGGACAGAAAATGTCGAAGTCAAAGGGAAATGCAGTAGACCCGTTTGATGCACTGGAAACCTATGGCGCAGATGCGATTCGCTGGTACTTCTATGTCAATTCCGCACCTTGGCTGCCGAACAGATTCCACGGAAAAGCAGTACAGGAAGGACAGCGTAAGTTCATGGGTACACTGTGGAATACGTATGCATTCTTCGTGTTGTATGCAAATATTGATAGCTTTGATGCAACAAAATATACACTGGAATATGATAAGCTTCCGGTTATGGATAAATGGTTATTGTCCAAATTAAATACCTTAATTACAGAAGTAGATGACAATCTTGCGAATTACAGGATTCCGGAATCTGCAAGGGCACTTCAGGAATTTGTGGACGATATGAGTAACTGGTATGTAAGACGTGGACGGGAACGTTTCTGGGCTAAGGGAATGGAGCAGGATAAGATTAATGCATACATGACTCTTTACACCGCATTGGTAACGGTATCCAAAGTAGCAGCACCGATGATTCCGTTTATGACAGAAGAAATCTATCAGAATCTGGTATGCAGTCTGGATAAGACCGCTCCGGAAAGCATTCATTTATGCGACTTCCCAGTTGCAGATGCTACATTTGTAGATAAGAAACTGGAAGAAGATATGGAAGTCGTACTGGAAACAGTCGTGCTGGGTCGTGCCGCTCGTAATACTGCCAATATCAAGAACAGACAGCCAATCGGTAAGATGTATGTGAAAACAGATAATAAAGATAAAACGCTTTCCGAATTTTATATCGAAATTATCGAAGATGAATTAAATGTAAAGGACGTTGTATTTACCGATGATGTACGTGCATTTACTTCCTACAGCTTCAAACCACAGTTAAAGACCCTGGGCAGAAGATTTGGCAAGCAGTTAAATGCTTTAAAAGAAGTATTAGCGAACTTGGACGGAAATACTTCCATGGACGAAATAAATGCCAAAGGTACACTTACCATAACGTTAGATGGTGTCGAGGAAGTTCTGGAGAAAGAGGATTTACTTATTGATGCTGCGCAGGTAGAGGGCTTTGAATCCGAATCCTATAATGGAATTACTGTCGTATTGGACACCAACCTTACAGATGCATTGATTGAAGAAGGATTTGTATATGAAGTGATCAGTAAGATTCAGACCATGCGTAAGGAAGCAGACTTTGAAGTGACAGACCATATTACCGTATATATAAGTGGAAATGAAAAGGTGGCTGCATTGGTACAGAAAAATGAAGCAGCTATTGCAGCAAAGGTTCTGGCAGATAAATTTTCAATCAATGAAGCAACAGAGATTGCAAAAGAATGGAATGTCAATGGCGAAGATGTAACCATTGGTATATCTAGATAATAATAGGAAATAATTAGCAATAAATTAATAAAATGAATAAAAAGGCATTTGAATTGATAAAAAATCACTGTTTTAAAAAAAACAGTGATTTTTTGATATAAACTGATATAATTTTACTGTGAACTGAATTTATAAAGAATTTGCAGGAGAACACACCTATGAAAAAAGCAGATTATAGATTTTATGAACTTCCACCAGATATTCCGATTCTGGCACTTTTAGGTGAAAAATGGGAAGTGGTATATGGAACAGATGAATTACATTTTCATAATTATCTGGAAATAGGATATTGTTATTATGGGGATGGGAAAATTGTCTTTGGTGACAGGGAAGAACGCTATGGAGCAGGCACTATAACCATTATTCAAAGAAATGTCCCTCATCGCACAGTAGCAGACTCTGTAAAGATACAGAAATGGGAATACCTTTTTGTGGATACAGATGCAATTATACGGGATTTTTTTAAGGACAGACCAGATTATAGTGCAAATGTCAAGAAACGTTTAGAAACAATTGCCATGGTGCTTCCAAAAGAAAAAAATTCAGAAATAAAGGCAGATGTTGTAGGTGTTTTGCAGGAAATGAGAAATAAAGGTGAATTTTACCGGTATATAGCAAAGACGTCCATGTTCAAACTGCTGCTGGAATGCATTCGCTTAGAGGCAGGAGAAGACCAGAATGAGGGCAGAATTGTACCAAATGCGGATAGCCTGGAGTATTTAAAAAAAGTGCTTTCTTATATTGAGATACATTATAAAGAAGATATTAAGATGAAGGATTTGATAAGCTTTTGCGGATTAAGTGAAACCCATCTGAGGCGCATCTTTCAGGAATATGTGAATGAGTCACCGATGAATTATCTGAATCTGTATCGTATTGATAAGTCCTGTGAACTGCTGTCAAAAACCAATGAAGTGGTAGAGGAAATTGCCAAAAGGGTTGGTTTTAGCACATCTTCCACCTATATGCGCAACTTTAAGAAAATAACGGGTAAGGCACCACATCAATGGCGAAAAGCAGTGCGGGAAAATCCGCAAAATGTTAGTAGCTACCAAAGCTCTATTTTAAAAGGGTGGTAAATGAAAAAAGAAAAGAGCGAAAGAATGCATATCGTGCAGAACAGTTGACGATATGCATTCTTTGTATTAAACATATATCCGCAAAATAATAAAATAAAATAAAAGTTTTGCGGATATAACCTTAAAAACTTTTGATAATATAATTAGAGTATGGTACAATGTGCAAATACAAGATTTGCACTACTGATTTGAATGTGTGCTAAAGCACACGAAATTATGGTATATTAATAACAATCGGAGGTGATTTATATGATAAACAGAATCACATATGTAGATAAAATTATGTCTTATAAGGACACTCCATTTATTAAGATTTTGACGGGTGTAAGACGTTGTGGTAAGTCTACAATACTTAAAATGGTTGTGAATGAACTAAAGAAGCAGGGAATTAAAGAAGAACAGATTTTGCAATATAATTTTGATTCGTTAGAGCATGATGATATAAAAACAGCAAAAGCACTTTATACGGAACTAAAGTCAAAGCTGTCTGGTGAGAAAACATATCTTTTTTTAGATGAAATACAGGAAGTTTCAGCATGGGAAAAAGTGGTCAATTCACTTATGCAAGATACAAATGTTGATATTTATGTTACCGGTTCTAATTCCAGAATGATGTCATCTGAAATATCGACCTACTTAACAGGACGTTATATTTCTTTTCGTATTTATCCGTTGTCTTTTGCAGAATATCTCACGTTTCGTAAAGAATATACAACAACATCGGATACACATACGGAGCTTGCCAGATTTGTAAGATTAGGTGGATTTCCAGCGGTGCATTTGCAGGATTATACATCAGATGAAGCGTATACGATTGTGAAGGATATTTATAATTCTACAATTTTTACAGATATTGTAAAAAGAAATCAAATTCGAAAGGTAGACCAATTAGAGAGAATTGTGAAGTTTTCATTTGACAATGTTGGCAGAACTTTTTCAGCATCATCTATTTCCAAATATTTAAAAAGCGAAAACAGAGCGATAGATAATGAAACAGTCTATGGTTATTTGAAAAGGCTGGAGAATGCATATATTCTTCATAGATGTTCCAGATATGATGTGCAGGGAAAAGAACTGCTTCGCACACAGGAGAAATTTTATCTGGCAGATACAGCCTTTCGATACAGTATTTTAGGTTATACACCGGACAGTGTTGCAGCTATGCTTGAAAATGTTATTTATCTCGAATTATTACGGCGGGGATACGAGGTATTTGTAGGAAAAATTGGTGATGCTGAGATTGATTTTATAGCGGTTAAGCAGGAGAATAAGCTATATATTCAGGTGTCACAGAAAATAGGCTGTGAAGAAACGGAAAAAAGAGAATATGGTCGTTTGCTGGATATACATGATAATTATCCGAAATATGTTCTTCGTACAGATGAATTTGCAGGTGGAAATTACCAGGGAATCAAGACCATGCACATAGCTGATTTTCTTTTGAGCGAGGAATACTAACGAGTGTTAGCCTGAGGGAAAGGTATGGTTTTAATATAATATGAATAAAAATACAGAAAACCACTGGAAGAGAACCTTCTATACCATATGGATTGGGCAGGCGATATCGCAGCTTACAAGCTCGATTCTGCAGTTTGCCATGATTTGGTATCTTACGGACATTACCAGATCCGGAATAATGTTGTCCTTATCTGTTATGATGGCATTTCTTCCCCAGGGAATATTGGGCTTTTTTACAGGGGTATTTATAGACCGTTTTAATCGAAAAAAAATTATGATAGGGGCGGATTTGTTTATTGCAGCGGTCAGCCTCCTGCTTGTATGTACTACAGTAGATGGAATAATACCGCCTCTTATAATATTGCTTGTTCTCTGTTGCCGTGCCATAGGGACTGCCTTTCATGAGCCAACGCTTGGGGCAGTTACACCTCAGCTGGTTCCAGCATCGGAGTTGACCAGATGTGCAGGCTATACACAAAGTCTGGCATCAATATCCATGATTATTAGTCCAGCACTGGCAGCAATCCTTTATGCGTCATGGAGTATGAATGCCATTGTGATACTGGACGTGGCAGGTGCAGTGATTGCAGTACTTACAGTGATGCTGGCAAGGATACCCAGACAGGAGATGCAGCATGGGGCAGACACGAAGATTCATTTGATCAGAGAGGCTGTAGAAGGATTCCAGATAATAAAGGCAGAAAAGGGTGTACTTGGAATCGTATTGGTTACATCCCTATATTCC
>JAQUYA010000084.1 GCA_028692055.1 Lachnospiraceae bacterium
TCGTCATTATGAAAAACGAGGTATTCTTCGTTTCTAGCCTTGGATGCCATATAGTAATCTCTGAGATATACGGAAAGCTCCATCGTCAAATGACAATGGAGCTTTCCGTATTACTATCACAGCCTAATGAATATTTATATTTTATATTCATCAGCCTTTTATTACTTCAATTCTTGCAATTGCTCTTTGTAATGATGTTTCTGCTCTTGCCACATCAGTTTCCGGAGTTTTGGAACGAATACGTTCTTCCGCTCTTTCTTTTGCTTCCTCTGCACGGGTCAAATCAATTTCTTCCGGCCATTCGATTATCTCAGCCAGAATCGTAATTCTATCCGGTAAAATCTCTGCAAATCCAGCATGCAAAGCTGCATCTTTCATTTCATTACCCTTTGTGATCGTGAGAATCCCTGGTGCAATAATGACAGTCATCGGAATATGTCCTGGTAAGACACCAATTTCGCCTTCTGTCGTATTGAATTCAACCATGGACGCGGTATCTTCATAGAATACTCTGTCCGGTGTAATGATTTTTATTTTCATTTCATTTATCTCTGCCATATGCTCACCCCTTACTTCATGCGGGCAAGTACATCATCAATACTTCCGGCATTTAAGAAATAGCTTTCTGGAACATCATCATGTTTTCCTTCTAAGATTTCTTTAAATCCACGGATAGTTTCGTTGATAGGTACATATTTACCTTCAAGACCTGTGAATTGTCCAGCTACGAAGAAAGGTTGTGATAAGAATCTTTGAATCTTTCTTGCTCTGGATACCACTGCTTTGTCATCTTCCGAAAGCTCGTCCATACCTAACATGGCAATAATATCTTGTAATTCGTTATATTTCTGTAAAACTTCCTGTACACCACGTGCAACCTGGTAGTGTTCCTCTCCTACGATACGAGGATCAAGGATTCTGGAAGAGGACTCCAATGGGTCTACTGCCGGATAAATACCAAGTTCTACGATAGAACGTGATAATACGGTCGTTGCATCCAGATGGGCAAAGGTCGTAGCCGGAGCCGGGTCTGTTAAGTCATCGGCTGGTACGTATACCGCCTGTACGGATGTAATAGAACCATTCTTCGTAGAGGTAATACGTTCCTGCAAAGCACCCATTTCTGTCTGTAAGGTTGGCTGATAACCAACGGCGGAAGGCATACGTCCTAATAACGCAGATACCTCAGAACCTGCTTGTGTAAAACGGAAAATATTGTCGATGAATAACAATACATCCTTACCACCCTTATCACGGAAATTTTCTGCAATAGTCAGTCCGGTAAGGCCAACTCGCATTCTGGCTCCTGGTGGCTCGTTCATCTGGCCAAATACCATGGTGGTTTTATCAATAACACCTGACTCTGTCATTTCATGGTATAAGTCATTTCCTTCTCTTGTTCTTTCACCTACACCGGTGAATACAGAATATCCACCATGCTCGGTTGCAATATTTCTAATTAATTCCTGAATTAATACGGTCTTGCCTACTCCGGCACCACCGAACAGGCCAATTTTACCACCTTTTTGATATGGGCAAAGAAGGTCTACGACCTTAATACCTGTTTCAAGAAGTTCGGTTTCCGTAGACTGTTCGTCAAATGGAGGAGCCTGTCTATGAATTGGTTCGTAATCCACTCCTTCCGGAGCCGGTTTATTATCAATTGGTTCTCCCAAAACATTAAAGATACGTCCTAATGTTTTTTCGCCTACTGGAACACTGATTGGCGCCCCTGTTGCTGTTGCGTCCATACCCCTGACTAATCCGTCCGTAGGTCCCATAGATATACATCTTACTGTGTCATCACCCAAATGCTGTGCTACTTCAACTGTTAGAATTCCGCTTTCTTTCGTCTGAATTCTAATCGCTTCGTTAATCTCTGGTAGAGAGCCTTCTGCGAATTTAATATCAAGTACGGCACCAACAATCTGCGTAATCTTTCCAACGCGATTTGCGCTTGTGCTATCTGCTGCCATTTGTTCTCCTTTCATAATTACAACGGTTCATTTTATGCAAGAGCCTAAATCTGCTCCTTATGAAATGGCGGCTGCGCCACCAATAATCTCTGTAAGTTCTTGTGTGATAGAACCTTGTCGCGCTCTATTGTACTGCAATGCAAGTTTACTTATCATTTCCTCTGCATTGCTTGTTGCGGAATCCATTGCCTGCATTCTGGCACCATTCTCACTTGCTACAGATTCTACCATACCACCATAGATTAAGCTTGTTACATATTTTGGAATGATTAAGTTCAAAGCTTCTTCATCTTCCGGCTCAAAGTTCATAAGCGCGGTTGCCTGTGGCTTCTCCTCATCTTCCTCCTGCTGTGAAGCAATCGGTGCTGCTGGCAACAGTTTAATCAAGGTTGGTTCATGAACTACGGTATTTTTAAAAGCGGTATATGCCAGATAGATTTCTCCGATTTCGCCTTCTGCATAGGATTTCAGTAATCTACTGCAAATTCCCATTGCCTCTGCATAAACCGGGTCATCAATTTTGTCACAATCGTCCTCTTTAATCGTATATCCATAGCGTGATAAGAATTCTTTTCCTTTTTTGCCCAATGCGTATATATCTAACTCATCCTTATCGAAATCTCCTCTGGTAATCAGCTTAATAATTCCCGAGTTGTATCCACCAGCAAGTCCTCTGTTGGAAGTAATTACCACAACTGCTTTACGGCTGGAGGTACCTTGTTTTAAATAAGGATGATTTACATTACCCGCTTTGGCTAGCATGGAATTCACCGTTTCATACATACAGTTAAAATATGCTTTGGAATTCTCCGCGCGAAGTCTCGCCCGTTGTAACCTAACAGTAGAAACAAGTTTCATGGCTTTTGTAATTTGCTGCGTACTTTCAATACTGCCCTTACGTCTTTTTATATCTCTCATTGAGGCCATAAGCTATCACCCTTTTCTACTATTATTATTTGAACTGACTCTTAAACTCTTCGATTGCTTTCTTCAGTTTACTTTCGGTATCCTCTGAAATCACTTTTTCCGTTGCAATTGCACTTGGAATCTCTGGATATCTCATATCAATAAACTCAAAGAATTCACTCTCGAAACGAGTAATATCTTCCACTGGTATATCCAGCAGGTATTTATTGGTTACTACATAAATAATCATAACCTGCTTCTCAACCGGCATTGGTTTGTATTGAGGCTGTTTCAAAATCTCTTTGATACGTTCCCCCTGTGCCAGCTTCTCTTTGGTATCTGCATCCAGTTCAGAACCAAATTGCGCGAAGGAAGCAAGCTCTCTATACTGCGCTAACTCAACACGGATAGGTGCTGCGATTTTCTTCATCGCTTTAATCTGGGCAGAACCACCAACACGGGATACCGATAGACCTGCATTAACGGCTGGTCGGAATCCGGCATTGAACATTTCTGTTTCCAGATAAATCTGTCCATCCGTAATAGAGATAACATTAGTAGGAATATATGCGGATACATCACCTGCCTGTGTTTCAATGATTGGAAGTGCCGTTAAAGAACCTCCACCATATTCCTCACTCATACGAACAGCTCTTTCCAGCAATCTGGAATGAAGATAGAATACATCTCCAGGATACGCTTCACGGCCTGGTGGTCTTTTCAGAAGTAAGGAAAGTGTACGGTATGCGGTTGCATGCTTACTTAAGTCATCATAAATAACGAGGACATCCTCTCCATTTTCCATCCATTCCTCTCCGATTGCACAGCCTGAATATGGTGCAATATATTGCAATGGTGCAAGTTCACTTGCTGTAGAAGCTACTACGGTAGTGTAGCTCATAGCGCCAAACTCTTCTAATGTTTTTACAATGGTTGCAACGGTAGATGCCTTCTGACCGATTGCCACATAAATACATTTTACATTTTGTCCTTTTTGATTAATGATGGTATCGATAGCAATTGCTGTTTTACCAGTTTGTCTATCACCAATAATCAGCTCACGCTGACCTCTACCGATTGGTACCATAGAGTCAATCGCTTTAATACCTGTCTGCAAAGGTGTATCTACTGATTTTCTAGTGATAACACCGGAAGCAACTCTTTCAATTTTACGATATTTATCTGTTTGAACAGGACCTTTTCCATCTATCGGTTGACCAAGCGCATTTACGACACGTCCAAGCATTGCATCACCTACGGGAACTTCAACAACTCTACCGGTTGTTTTTACAATATCGCCTTCATTGATATTGTGCTTATTACCTAAGAGTACGGCACCAACATTGTCTTCTTCCAAGTTCAGTACCATTCCGTAAATTTCTCCTGGGAATTCCAATAATTCCCCCTGCATTGCATTTTCGAGTCCGTGCACACGAGCAATACCATCTGCCACCTGAATAACGGTACCTACATCAGATACTTCAAGCTCAGACGCATATCTCTTGATCTGATCCTTAATTACTGAACTTATTTCTTCTGGTCTTAAATTCATGGATCTTACGCACCTTTCTCCATTTTATTTGTTTTCCTGCTTACGCAAGCTGAATCTTCAATAACTGTTTTTGCAGCTCGCTTAACTTAGTAGCAATGCTGCTGTCTACAACTCTGTCACCAATTCGAATTACCATTCCACCAATCAACGCGGTTTCTACTGTAAAATGTAATTCCATTTGTTTATACGTAGTTGTTTCCAATAATTTTTCTTCTACCTGCTTTTTTTGAATCTCTGTCAAAGCAATTGCAGTGGTTACATATGCAATCCCAATACCTTTTATTTCTTTTACCTTATCGATAAAATAATTTAAAATTGCATGAATTTCATTGTAACGATCCTTTTCAATAATCAATGTCATAAATCCCAGTAATTCCTCGGTAATTCTACCTTTAAATACATTTTCCATGATTTGAATTTTTTCTTCTTTGACAATCTTTGGATGCTTCATTAATTCACTGAATTCCTTATTGTCAGCGAGTACTTTTTCCACACCAAGTACTTCTTCCTGGAATACATCAATCTTATTTTCTTCGACAGCCAGTTCAAATAAAGCTTCTCCATATGTTTTTGAAATTAGTTTAGCCATGTGCTGTCACCTATTTCTTTCAATGTTTCATCAATTAAGCCATTTTGAACACTTGTATCGATAGAAGCAGCAACGACTTTTCCTGCCATAATAGAAGCAATAGATACCATTTCTCTTTTCACTTCATCAACGGCTTTCTTCTTTTCAAGTTCAGCTTCCACATTTGCTCTTTGAATGATTCTTGATGCTTCTTCTTTTGCTTCCGCAACAATTTTATTTTCATTCATCAATGCTTTTTTGCGTGCTTCACTTAATATTTCTTCTGCTTCTTTATTGATATCCTTTATTTTAGCTTCATAATCAGCCTTTAACTGTGCAGCATCTTCCTGATCTGCTGCTGCATTGTCCAATTCATCTTTAATCTTCGTTTTTCTTTTTTCCAGCATATCTCTTACCGGATTAAAAAGAAGATGTGACATAACTAAGAATAATGTAAATACCGCAATCATGGTCAGAATTGCATCCATGCCTAGCTGTAAATCCAAATCAAACAGTCTTGGTTCCATTTCTGTCGCTAATATATTGTTTATACTCAGTAACGTATTCAACTCTTTGCCTCCTTTCGAATTATTTTGTAGTTTCTAAAGGCGGTTCTTAGATTAATGGTTTTACGAATAATAAAAGCATAGCGATTAACAAACCATAAAGACCTGTTGTTTCGGCAACAGCCTGTCCTAAAAGCATAGTAGATGTAATGTCTGATTTTGCACCCGGATTACGTCCTACTGCTGATGCAGCAAATCCTGCTGCGATACCCTGTCCAACACCAGGTCCAATACCTGCGATAACTGCAAGACCTGCACCAATTGCTGAGCAACCTAATATAAAGTTTGTGTTAAAAATTTCGTTCATGTTTATTTCCTCCTTCAATTCATATCTGCCTCTTCTGAGTGATATTGTGTTTTGTCAAATCTCTTACTTTTTGTTTCCTAATTTTCTATTTCTGATTTTTAATTGTCACCAATTGCATCTGACACGTATGTCATAGTCAGCATACAGAATACATATGTTTGAATTGCTCCTGAGAACAAGTCAAAGTATACATGAAGTGCTGCCGGCCAGATAATTGCTATCTTGCTTAACAATCCATATATAAGTGCCATCATTACGGTTCCCGATAGTACATTGGCAAATAGACGTAATGACAATGAGATTGGAACAGCGATATCACCAATGATATTAATTGGTGCCCAAATAGGCCACGGGTCGCATAAGCCTTTTAATACACCGGATACTTTTTGATGTTTGAATTTATTGAAATGAATCAATGTAAATGTCATAACACCAAGTGGAAGTGTAACACCATAATCGGCTGTTGGTGGTCTTAACCCAAGCAAACCTGATATGTTACTGAACAGTATGAATATAAAAATCGTACCTATATAGTTACGAAAATTAGCTCCATTTTTGCCCATGGTAGTGTCTACCATTCCATCTAACTTTTCAACAATCAGTTCAATTATATTCTGAAAAGTGCCCGGCACCTCTGTTGCATGTTTGATCGCCCGATTTGCCGCAATACCAAAGCCTATGATAACCAGCATTACAAGCAGGACACATACATGCGATGTTGTTATCCAGACTGTCTGTCCAAATACTTCATAGGAAAAGACACCGTGAATCATAAAGTCAATATCGGCACCGCCGGATAACAAAATTCCTTGTCCCATACATTCACCTCCTTATTATATTTTTAAAACAAAACTCATGAAGCTTTTTCTTCATTTTTGGAAATTTTTTGTACTAATTTATGGGTAATCGGCTGTATATATGCCGCTACTTTCAAACTCATAATACCTAGAAAAGCTGCTAACGGATTGGCTGTTTTCGTTACCATTACAATTACCAGTGCAACCACAATAAAGGTATAGCGAAGGATACTGTTTGCACGCATCTGTTTCTCCGCAGCACCCTTATCCAAATCAAGTACTCTGTTTATTGCCCACGCCATGTGAACTGCCATCGCCATCGCCAGTAAAATTCCAACTAACAAACCAATGCTGTATCCAAACTTGTCTGCAACAAACCAGACTCCAATTAATTCACCCAATATACCAATACCCAAAATACCAGCCAGCAGTTCTATTAGTACCTTATTCATATCATTTATTGTCTGTATTATTTTTATCACTTCTTTTTCTCCTGTCCTTATCCTCATAAATCTGTCTGGACAATATATAGATGTTCCGAAATCCGGCAATCGCTCCTACAAAGAAAAGAAGTATCATGCAAAAAGAAGTATTCAGCTTTCTGTCTATAAATATTCCAACAAAGGAACAAAGGAAGATTGGCACAAGCATGTTGATACCAAACTGTGTTATCAAAGTTAAAGAACGAAGTACTTTTTTCGGATTATTACGTTCTCTCATTCTAATAACCATGCCTTTCCCTTAGACTTCATTCTCGCACTACCCTAAATTATATCCATTTTTGTGCATATTGTCTAGCAAAATGAATTAATTTAACTATTTTTAATTATATTATAATTTTGATTCATTTTTCTCTATTTTAATTGACTTTTCAGTACGAAAAGAGTAGCATTTTAAGAAATAACGGAGGACGTATTATGGCTAACCCGACCTTGTACCGCAAACGTATTATTCCTGATGAATGTGTCTTATTAAAGGACGATATTATTCTTCAAATCAGTGATGACACCATTGTCACAAAGTGGAATGCATTAAAACCACGCAAAGATTTACATCATGGTTATTCCTGCTATTATTTAAAGGAAGGATTTAAAATGAGTAAATTTTATGATGCGGAAAGCCAGCTGCTTTATTGGTATTTTGACATTGTCGAATATGACTTTCATGCGGATAAAAATGAATATATCGTAACAGATTTGCTTGCAGATGTAATTGTATATCCAGATGGACTCATTAAAGTGATTGATTTGGACGAGCTGGCAGCCGCCTTTGATTCCGGCCGCCTAACTGATTATCAGCTGAAGAAATGTCTGCTTTCCCTGAATAATCTGCTGTCCACCATCTACTCACCTAAGTTTAGTGCGTTAAAATTATCCCTCGAACAATACGAAATTTGAATCAACGCACTTGTTACATTCGTCCTGATAATACTTTATATGCTATACAGTAAGAAATCAAGAATAAATATACCAGTCCTGCCAAAACCTTTGTTAAAATTGGGTACCACAGACCGCCAATCAGCATCGCCACATAGATTCCAACCAGTAAAGCAGCCAACGCTATCATTCTGGATTTTTGTCCTATTTTCAGATTTCGTTCATCTGTATTCTTGATTCTTTCTTTCCGCAATCGTTCTGGAGAACCAAGCGTTCTCCTATTGCGTGCATAAAGAAATATGGCTATTACAAGCAATCCTACACCTATTCCTGTATAAAATCCATGCATATAGTCCATGAGTTCTACCTTCCAGACAAACTGTGCAAGCTGCGTAATAAGTATCGTGATGATACCTGCTAAAAACAATACTGCATAAACGGGTTTTTTCTTATTCAAGTATGCCCTATAATCATCATCTGTTAAAATTTCATTGCCTAATACTCCGTACATAAATTTTCCCCCTCTTCAAAAACAAATATTTCCTCTATGCTCATTCCAAAATACTGCGCTATCTTGTGTGCCAATACCAAAGACGCTTTATACTTTCCACTTTCCAGTGAAATTATCGTCTGCCGTGTCACATCCAGCGCATCCGCCAGTTCACTCTGCGTAATTTTCTTTTCTGTACGCAGTTCCAGTATCCTTGTCTGCAATCTGTAGCCTCCTTTTCTTTCATATGTCGCGCATGTAAAGTTCACTTTACTATTTGTAGTATAGTATACTTTACATTCTATGTCAAGTTCATTTTACATTCTGACTCTTACTACTTATGCAGGAGCAGTTTCCTATTACGCAAAAAAGGATTACTCCGTTGCTTTGCAACTCTCGTAATCCTAATACATTCGCAATACGCTAACTTGCTCATGTTTAATAAAAGATATGTCCTCCAATAGAGATTCCAGTCAAACCTTCGATTGGGGTTCTAAAGTATACGCAGTTTCCTACATTAGTATTTCCCTGCATGGCTTCGTCCGCTGCCTGATAGCAGCTGCTGGTTGCTTTCCCATTGGCAAGTGCCAAATCAAATCGACCACTGCCGACCGGCGAAAATTGTTTTCGTTGATAGATAACACCCGTAATTGTATCTGGATAAACAGAACTTAACAGTCGGTTTACTACGACTGCCCCTACCGCAAGCTTGCCTGCATATGGCTCACCACCCGCTTCACAATAAATAATCGTTGCGAGCATGGTTCTGTCTGTTTCAGAAAACGTAACCTGTGAAATATCCCTTTTTGCGGATGCTGCTGATAACCTGGAAAGTGCCAGTTCCTGTTCGTATTGCTTTTTCAGAGCAGCAATATTGGCTTCCTGCTCTGCCATTTTTGCTTCATACAATAGTGCTTCCTGCTCTGCTGCTGATATTTGGCTGGAATAACCTGCAATATTACTAGATGTCTGCGCCACAAGTGCCTGCACTTCCTTCTGTTTTGCTTCCACCTGTGCCTTCATATCGTCCAAATCTACTTTTTCCTGTTGCAAATCCGCTTCTTTTTCCGCAATTAGCTCTTTTGTTTCCTGATACTCCCTTAGCATTCTCTGGTCATATTCAGAAACTTTGTTTACGTATTCTGTCTTATTCAAAAATTCTCCAAAGGAAGCGGATGAAAACATCATCTCAAGATAAGCCGTATCACCACGTTCATACATGAATTTAATACGTTTTTTCATGCATTCGTATTGATGTTCTTCTGTTTTTTTTGCTTCGTCCAGAGCTGCCTGCGTTTCTGTAATTTCTTCATTTTTTTCATCAATTTGCGTTTCCAGTTCTTCCAGATTATCTGACACTTGCGTCAGTTTTGAATTGAAGCTATTTAATTCACCCTTTAATCCTTCTTTGGTATCCTGCAAATCGTCGATTTGATTTTTCTTTGTATTCAAGGCTGACTGCGTCTGGTTCTTTTCTTCCTTCGCTTTATTCAGCTTATCCAATGTAGATCCTGTTGCCTGAACGACTGTACCCGACATAAGAACACTCATTGCCACTACAATACTAAGCACTATCTTTGGTGCTTTTTTCATCCCCTCACCTCCTTTGTATCTTCATACGTTCTTAAAACTCTAAGACAATCTTCCGTCCTGATTTCTTATATTGATAGAATTTCACCCCTGCCGACTCCAGCATCTTTTTAGAAGCTGTATTAGAAGGTGTTCCATCATACTTATCTGAATCATACACGATGGTCTTGATACCCGCCTGAATAATTGCTTTTGCACACTCATTACAAGGAAAAAGCGAAACATACAATTTTGTCCCCTCCAGACTGCCACCGCGATAATTCAATATTGCATTCAACTCGCTATGTGTTACATACAAATACTTCTTTTCTAACTCATCATTTCCTTCCCTGGCCCATGGAAATAATTCATCCGAACATCCTAATGGAAATCCATTATAACCCATCGATAATATCTTATTATCCTGACTCACAATACACGCACCCACCTGCGTGTGCGGATCCTTAGAACGTAATCCGGATAATTTTGATATACCCATAAAATATTCATCCCACGTAATATAATCTTCTCTCTTTTCGCCCATTTGCACTTCCCCCTCTGCTGAACTTTGTACTTAATCATTTTGGTTTATTTTGTCCCGAAAATTCGATCTCCGGCATCACCAAGTCCCGGAATAATATATCCATGCTCATTTAGTTTTTCATCTAATGCACCTACATACATATCTACATCCGGATGCATTTCCTGCATTTTTGCAATTCCTTCCGGTGCTGCAATAATGCACATAAAGTGAATGTTTTTGCAGCCTTTGTCTTTCAACATCTGAATTGCCGCCACAGAAGAACCACCAGTTGCAAGCATAGGGTCTACAACAAAGATTTCCCTCTCTGCACAATCTGCCGGTAATTTGCAATAGTATTCCACCGGTTCTAATGTATCAGGGTCACGATATAGCCCAATATGTCCTACCTTCGCCGCCGGTATTAAAGTAAGCATACCATCCACCATACCGAGTCCCGCACGAAGAATTGGAATAACTGCCATTTTTTTACCTTTTAATTCTTTTACGGTTGTCGTGCAAATTGGTGTCTCTATTTCCACATCCGCAAGGTGTAAATCTCTGGTAGCTTCATAGCAGATCAGCATCGCAATCTCACTGATTGTCTGTCTAAAATCCTTTGTTCCGGTTTCCTTTTTTCTAATAACTCCTATTTTGTGTTGAATCAATGGGTGGTCCATAATCATTACTTTGCTCATAGTTTGTCCTTCCAACTGCTTCCTGCAGATTTCGTATTTTTATGATTATATAATCTTTATTCTTCTATTTGGTTAATGCGGCGTTGATGCCTGTCTACCCCGGAAAATTCCGTATCAAGAAAAGTATCTACAATTGCTTTTGCAAGTTCCGGCCCTACAATCCCTGCACCAAGTGCCAGCACATTTGCATCGTTATGCAATCTGGTTAATTTCGTTGTCAGTAAATCGCCGCATACTGCTGCCCGAATACCCTTTACCTTATTTGCTGTAATAGAAATGCCGATTCCCGTCGTACAAATTACAATTCCTTTTTCGCATGTTCCATCTGCAACCGCTTCTGCAACTGCCTTTCCATAAACTGGATAGTCGCAGGAATCCTTACTCATGCATCCACAATCTTTGCAGGAAATA
>JAQUYA010000010.1:0-24338 GCA_028692055.1 Lachnospiraceae bacterium
TCGTCTTTACTTGCTTTTCATTTCCTTTTCAAGGTTCGTTTTGTCTTGGATTTTACTCTTTCGACCTGTGTGCTTTGTTTGACAAGCAACTATGATAGAATATCATGTCTGTATGTCATTGTCAACATTTTTTTTAATTTCTTTTTCCTATCCGCTTTTTAAATCTACTTGGTTATTTTCGCGGTGGAACTATATTATAACACCATACAAGGGTGTTCTGTCAATACCTTTTTCTATTTATTTTATTTCAATTCCAAATGTGTTATTTACTGCATTTTTAACATCAAAGTTAAAGTGAAATAATAGCTTTAGATAATTATTTTGATACAAATAAGCTAACAAAGGATTCTGTTCCACATCCTGCAATATCTTTGTTTCAAAGGTTCCAAATTGAAAGCACTGCAGAAGTATGAATACAAGCCATACAAGTACTACTCCCTCCATTATTCCCAAAAGAAAACCTGCTATTTTATTCACTCCACTAATAACCGGCAGTTTGAAAATGATTCTCAGGCCTTTTGAAATCACCTGGGCAACCTGCATTAAGAGCACAATTACAATAAATAATACTATGCCAATTACTACATTACTTATTTCTTTATTTAAATAGTTACTGACAATGGACACAATGATTGCAAGCAATGCAACTCCTGCCACTAATGTGACCAGAGATATGATTTCCTCTACCATGCCTTTTTTATAACCATTTATTGCTGTACACACTGTAATGAGCAGTACGACTATTAATACAATATTCACTTGTTCCTCCTATTTCAACTCAATCGTTGCAATCTTATCGGGTGTTACAAGAATATATCCGGATGATTTGGAAGTAGGAATTATAGTTTCAACCGTTCCTTTGAAGCTTCCATTGAATTTCTCTTTTCCTTTTATATTACTTATCAGGCATTCTGTTTCATTATAAATAACAATGCATTCCTGATTAAATGTTATATTTGAGTAATCCACATCAAATTCTTTTGTTAAAACGACTTTTCCCATATTGTTGTATACATCCATTACATATTTGGACGTTCCACTTGCATTAAGGTAAACCAGACCTATGTAATTTTCATTATTGTAAATACTTTGTACTTCATTTTGTAAAAGTACTTCTGCCTGGCTGGTTGGAATTTGCTTTCCTTTATATATAACAAGTCTGCCATCTGCTAATGCAAAGGAAGTAGAATTATCGAGAAAACCAATTTCTGGAATAATAGTATCGGAATAGCTATATCCGCTCACATAATTATCTGTTTCATTTTGTCCCACTGCTCCAAAATTATAAAAAGCAACATTTGATGTTACAATTCCGCTATCCAGATAGAGATAGGATATCGCTACTATTTCACTGTTTGGCGAAATAGCCACTGCTATCGGATAACCACTTTTCTTCATGGTCGTCTTAAAATATGCAATGGTATCGCCACTGCTACTGTATAGATAGATAGCATTGACTCCAGAATCATCTAATACTGCTGCCACTACTCCATCCTGTGATACGCAAAGATTCCTGATAGGCATTGCCGTTTCCATTTCTCCAAGCTCGCCCGTCTTATTCATAATATAGATTTTACGTCCATTATAATCTGCTATGGCAACAACATCCTTATTTATCTCAACAATTGGGTTCTGCATTTCAAAGGTTTGGTTCCAAAGCACATTTCCTTTTATATCTGTACAATTAGCACCATCTTTACTATAGGTAAGTATATCTCCATCGAGATTCTCGCTGATCGCACCATCTGCATTATTTCTGTCTACCGACGTAACAATCTGATATTCTGTGTATACTTTGTTCTCATTGCTGATATAAAGTGCCGCCAAAATAGCTGCCGCAAGTAAAATTCCTAACAAAATACGATAAAACACTTGGAGTCTGTGCTGAATGATTATTTTACTATAATTACCGCTCTTGCTATTCTCTTGTTTAATTTCTTTTTTTCGCTCGTACTCTCTAATGTTTGTCATGAATATTCCTATTCTCTATCATTTCATAAAATACCTATCAATTGCTCTACAGAATACAGTATAACACAACTTATTTATGGTAGTAAAATTTTTTCTCCAACCATGATGCTATCCGGATTACTGATATTGTTAATCTGACAAATCGTATCTACCATCTTGATAGAAGTATAATAGTGAAAGCTGATAGCTGCAAGTGTATCGCCCTCCTGTACATAGTATTCCATATATTCCGAAGTCTCCTGGTTCAAATTGTTGGTTTCTACCTCCGTCTTTGTTTCCGGCTCCGTTTTTACTGCTTCCTCGGTTTTCACCTCTTGTTCTGCTTCTTCCAGTGTTCCTTCTTGTATCTCTTCCTGTGTTTCTTCTGTTTGTTGTTCGGTGCTCCGCGATTCTTCTGTGGCTAACTGTTGTTTTTCATCAACTAAGTTCTGGTTCGCGTTATCCGTTTCATTTATTATGTCTTCTGACTGGCTATTCATTGCTTCTACTGCCTGTCCTGCCATGTTTTCTGTTTCTGACTCCTTTTCTATTCCTGTTTCTGATTCATTTTCTTTTTCATTCATGGATTGTACCAGTTCCTGTATGGAATTTTCTACTTTTATCATTTTATCATAATTATTTAGGGTAGTAACTCCTACAATACATAGCATAATCATCAGCGTTGCACATAATATATAGAAGAAAGGCATCATTTTTCGACTATAATTTTCTTCCTGTCTTTCTATGAGAATAGAACGAAATTTTCTTGCTGCTTTATCAGATACGCTTTCTATGCAGGAATTGTTTTGTTCTTTATGCCATTGTACCAAGTAGTTTTGCATCATTTCATTTTTATCATAGAAAATTGCATATCCTTCTATTTCTTTTGGAATGCCACTTTTATACAGCTTCCATTTTTTCTCTTTTGTAGAAGCATCTATTTTACAAAATATTTTATTTTCATTTTGAAACTGGTTTGAAATCTCTGGCTTATTACCTTCGATATTCTTTGCCCAGGTGGTGTCTTCTGCAATACAATTAAATTCGCTTTCAATTACTGCAAATCCAATGATTTCCAATGCTCCAAAAAAATCATTTTTTTGCTCACAAATGTATTCCCTATCCTGTGATTCAAATAATACGGAATAATCTTCCAGCCTTTTTCTGTTGGAACAAATAGCACCATATATAAAAAAGCACTCCATTTCTTCTATTACTTCTATTTTACCCAAAAGAACCAGTGCTTTGGAGCCTAATTCTATCTCATCTGTCATTTGCTGCAAATAAGTAATCACATAATCTTCTATGTAGATTCGATTATTGGTATCATTTTCCCCAATTTGTCTTATATTTTTTGGTAATTCCATTTGCTTCCATCCTTTCGCATATCATTTCAACCTATGAAAAATATATCACAATCCTTGTATATTTTATGTCTTTTCATGTCGACGAAAAAAGGTTTTTAATAAAAAAGCAGTACACCTACGATTTTTTCGTTTGTGTACTGCTTTCTGTATGATTTTTCCTACGTGTACCTGTTTATCTCATTTCTATCAGCCATTTATTTCCGGGCGGTTATTTACCCGTTTCCATTAAATTGTTTTAAATTTATAAATGGTTGTCGTATCGTATTCTTTTTCTCCACCAAAGATTGGCTGTAAGAAATGTGTGTCGTTTGCAGAATTCGGAAAGTATTGTGTTTCCAGACACAATGCTTTTCTCGGTCCATATTCTTCGCCTTCTTTACCTACGACAGGTGTGATGCAATTACCCGCATAGAATTGTACACCAGGTAAATCTGAGTATACTTCCATCTCCCGTCCAGCAGCTTCATCCGTTACTCGCGCAATAAGCTGCACCTCTCCAGTGTAATCATCTATCGCCCAATTATGGTCATAACCCTGTACCAGTTTTAATTGTTCCCAGTCTGCATCGATTTCTTTTCCAACCGTCTTTGATTCTGTAAAATCCATCGGTGTCCCTGTTACGGATGCAATTTCTCCAGTCGGGATAGCTCCGGCAACAACTGGTGTGTAGTGGCTTGCTTTTATCCACATTTTTTCGTCATATATTTCTTCTGCTTTATGTCCACCCAGATTGAAATAAGAGTGATTAGTAAGGTTTAAAATGGTCTTTTTATCACTTGTTCCATGATAGTGAATCTGAAGTTCATTCTCTTCAGTAAGAGTGTAGGTCACACTTATTTTCTTATTTCCAGGAAATCCCATGACCCCATCTGCACTCTCCAGCGAAAACGTGACACTATTGTCATTATTTTCTGCATTCCATACCTGTTTATGAAAGCCAATCTGATGCTGACTATGTAAATTATTTGGTCCGTCATTTACATCTAATTGATAAGTGGTTCCATCTATGGTAAACCGAGCATCCTTAATTCTGTTTGCAGAAGGTCCTACTGTTGCACCAAAGAAACTTCCGTTTTCAAAATAGTCCTCAAGCTTATCAAAGCCTAAGACAACATCATCCAGCTTTCCCACTTTATTTGGAATAAACAAACGGACAAGGATTGCGCCATAGGTCATTACCTGCGCTTTCGCGCCTGCCTTATTTGTTATGGTATATAATTCTATTTCTTTCCCCTCTTTTGTACTGCCAAAGCTCTCTACCTGTACTGCCATTTTATTTTCCCCCTATTTTATAGTTCTGTTCTGCCTTCTAAAGCACGTAGCAATGTGACTTCATCAATGTATTCCAAATCCCCACCAACTGGAACTCCACTGGCAATTCTGGTTACTTTGATACCAGTCGGTTTGATGAGTTTGCTGATATACATCGCTGTTGTTTCCCCTTCCAGACTTGAGTTGGTCGCTATGATGACTTCGTTAATGTCTTCCTGCAAGCGCGTCATAAGTTCCTTCAGCTTGATATCGTTAGGTCCGATTCCAATCATCGGCGAAATCGCTCCGTGTAATACATGATACACACCCTCATATTTTCCGGTTTTCTCATATGCCGCAAGATCACGTGTACTCTCAACTACCATAATTGTTTTTTGATCCCTTTTCACATTTGAGCAAATCGGGCAAATCTCCTGGTCCGTCAAGGTATAACATATCTTACAGTATTGTACATTTTCCTTTGCTTCCACAATGGTATTCACAAATCGCTGCACACGGTCTTTCGGTAAATTAATCAGATAAAATGCCATGCGTTGTGCGGACTTTGATCCAATTCCTGGAAGTGCGGACAATTCATCGATTAATTTATTAATATGTCCACTGTATAAATCCATTAGAATGGTAATCCTCCACCCATAGCCCCAAGTCCGCCTGTCATTTTGGACATGGCATCCGCACTTGCTTCTTCTGCCATACGAAGTGCTTCATTGGTAGCTGCCATCACTAAGTCCTCTAACATTTCCACATCATCCGGATCAACCACCTCCTGTGAAAGGCTTACTTTGGTTACTTCCTTTTTACCGGTAACGGTTACTTCCACTGCTCCGCCGCCTGCTTTTGCTGTATAGGTTGCCGTTTCTAATTCCTTCTGGCTCTCCTCCATCTGACGTTGCATTCTTTGTGCCTGCTTCATTAAGTTATTCATATTGCCCGGCATACCACCACCCGGGAATCCTCCACGTTTTGCCATTTATAATATCCTCCTGTTTTATTCTGTTTTGATGTTTTATTCTTCTTCCTCGTCAATGTCCATATTTATCAACTGGCTCAAATCTGCATAGCTGTCTTCAAAGCTTCTGCCTTGCTCTATGGACTGTATGGTAACGGAAACTTCTTTTTCAATTGTATCAGAAACAAGTGCTTCCAGTCGAGTCTTATTTTCAGGTTCTTTTATAAAATAATCGGAAGCAATTCCATCTTCCAATACTACCATTAATTTATTGTCACCACCCAGGCTCAGCTTTGCATTGCGCAGGTAGGTCTTCATAGGTTGATCCGCATGATTCGTGATAGAACCCCACCTCTCTACAGCCACCTTTACATCCTCGGGTATTGCCTTTGGTAAAGGAGGGCGTTCCGCCAATGCTACCGGATTGCTTTGAGGCATCACACCATTTCCTGATACAACAATACCTCGCTCTAATTGCATTTCAATATCTCGAATACGTTCTAACATAGAAGTAAAGTCTGTTTCCATATTTGGTTTACATAATTTAATAATTGTCATCTCGATAAGCACTCTTTTTTGAGAGGCGTATTTTATCTGACCTGATAATTCCGAAAAAATCCGAATATATCGCATTATTGTATCTGCATCTATGGATTCTGCTTCTTCCCGAAAGCGCTGCATGGTATCTGTAGAAGCGTCAATAATGTCTTCTAAGGTAAATTGGCCTTCCTGATTTCCGGATGTTTTTACAAGTAGCAGGTTACGCAGATACCATGTGAAATCTGTGACAAACTGGGTAAGTTCTCTACCCCGAATCACAATTTGTTCCAGTAATTCAATCGCTCCTAAAATATTTTTACTCGTTACAAATCCTAATAAATCACTAAATACACCTGTATCTACCGCACCCAGAACATTCAATACCTTATCATAGGTAAGCTCTTCCCCAAAGTTGAATGCAATGCATTGGTCTAAAAGACTAAGGGCATCTCGCATGGAGCCATCTGCTGCTTTTCCGATATAGCGCAGGGCTTTTTCTTCAATCCGTACATTTTCGCTTGCCACCAGTTCTTTCATACGTTCTACAATGGTTTCAATCGTGATACGTTTAAAATCATATCTCTGGCATCGGGATAATATGGTAATCGGAAGCTTATGTGCCTCCGTGGTCGCCAGAATAAAGATGACATAAGAAGGGGGCTCTTCCAATGTCTTAAGCAGTGCATTAAAGGCTCCTATGGATAACATATGCACTTCATCAATAATATAAACTTTATATTTTCCTTCTGTCGGAGAATATGATACTTCATCTACAATCTCACGTATATTATCAACACCGTTATTAGAAGCGGCATCAATCTCAATGACATTCATACTGGCACCCACAGCTATTGCTTTGCAGGTCGGACATTCACCACATGGGCTTCCATCTACGGGATTTTCACAGTTTACAGATCGCGCAAATATCTTTGCAATCGTCGTTTTTCCAGTTCCCCGTGTTCCGCAAAAAAGATATGCATGTCCGATGCGGTCCGCCTTTATCTGGTTTTTTAAGGTGGTTACAATATGATCCTGTCCTTTTACATCTTCAAATGTATTGGGACGAAATTTTCTATAAAGGGCAGTGTAAGACATGTTTGCTCCTATCTACGAATCTTAATCGCCAAAGCTGATTCCCAGCATTTTAGCTTCTTCTACAATACTTGCATCTGGTGCCACCATCTTTAATTTTCCAGCAACCTCTGCAAGTGGTACCTTGACTATCTCCCGGTTTTTAATACCAACCATATAGCCATATTCTTCATTCATAATTAATTTCGCTGCTTCTGTTCCAAGTCTGGAAGCAAGTACGCGGTCATATGGACACGGACTTCCACCTCTCTGGGTATGTCCCGGAACCGTTACCCGGACCTCTTGTCCTGTTTTCTCTAATATTTGTGCTGCTATTTCATAAGAAACAGATGGGTGTGGATTCTTTTTCATTTTTTCCTTTAGATCTTTTTTAGAAAGCTTTGCATCTTCTTTGGAAATTGCACCTTCTGCAACGGCAAGAATGGTAAATCTGCTTCCGAATTTATTTCTTTGGTTAATCGCTTCTACGATTTTATCAATATCATATGGAATCTCAGGTATCAGTATGATGTCTGCACCCCCTGCCATACCGGCATTCAGGGTAAGCCAGCCAACCTTGTGTCCCATTACCTCTATGATAAATACACGCCCATGAGATGCAGCCGTTGTGTGAATGCAATCAATTGCTGACGTTGCGATATCTACTGCACTTTGGAAACCAAACGTCATGTCGGTTCCATACAAATCATTGTCAATGGTCTTCGGAAGTGTGATAATGTTTAATCCCTGCTCGCGGAGCAGATTAGCTGTCTTGTGAGTTCCGTTTCCTCCTAAAATAACCATACAGTCTAACTTTAATTTATAATAATTCTGTTTCATTTCTTCTACTTTATCAAGCCCATTTTCATCCGGGTCCTGAATGGTCTTAAAAGGAGTTCTGGAACTGCCAAGAATAGTTCCGCCTTTGGTCAGAATACCCGAGAAATCACGACTGTTTAACATCTTGAAGTTTCCATAAATAAGACCTCTATATCCATCCAAAAAACCATAAATCTCTACCTCGTCTAAACAATTAAAACACGCTTTTGCTACACCTCTCATCGCTGCGTTAAGTGCCTGACAATCTCCACCGCTGGTTAGCATTCCTATTCTTCGCATATGAATTCCTCCTACATGTATTGTTGTTTGTAATTTCTTTAGACTTTATTCTTAAAAATATAGTATACCATATTATTCGTGTGCTTTAGCACACATTCAAATCAATAGTGCAAATTTTACATTTGCGCATTGTACAATATTAGCAGAGCCTCGAAAACCTCTGGTTTTCTCGGTCGCTTCGCTCGCCAAATGACAAAATAGATAATCATATATGCCAGCATTACGATTATTATTTTGTCACTTGCCTCTGCTCTTTACGCACATTATACCCCATTTTAAATGCTACCTCAAGATTTTGTTTCTTAGTAATGTTAATTCCATGCTTATTTATAAACTGAAAAATACACCAAAAAAGGGAGCTGAATCACTCGGTTCAACTCCCCTTTTATTACATATCTTCAATTATCCCAGCTATTTGCAAATCCTATATCGAAATACTCTGCTCCAGCAATCTAATATAGTCAATTGCCTGCTTCGCATATTGGTCCATTAATTCTGATTTTGTATCCATATCGGTAGCTGCATAGGGATTCGATACTTTATACATGAATTCCATGGTCAGAGAGCCCTTATAGCTGATATGTTTCAGCACGCGTATTGCCTCTCGGAAGTCTGTGTTTCCCATTCCTGCTGCTTCTCTTGTGTTATCTGCAATATGTACATGCAATAGCCTGTCACCTGCTTCGCATAGGCTGCTTACCGTACTGCGCTCTTCTATATTCATATGGAATAAATCTGCCATCACGCCAACGGCAGGACTGTTTATCTTGTCTACAAGCTCTAATGCATCATGTATGGTATTGATAAAATATGTTTCATATCGATTTATTGTTTCAATTGCAAATTTAACACCCTTTTTTTCCGCATAGTCTGCTGCCTGCTTCAGATTCTTTACCGCATTGACTTTCAAATCCTCGATACTTTTTCCTTCTGGCTTTATCGTCCGTCCAACCGGAGACGGCACGACAATTATTATTTTGGCGCTGACTGCAACTGCAAAATCAACACTATCCCTTAAATATTGAACTGCTTTTTCTCCCAGTTCACCATCTCCAGTTAAATCTCTTTCATCGTTAAAAATTCCACATAACGAATTACATTTCAAATGATATTTCTTCATTAATGCATTGCATTCATTTGCCTTAAGTGTATACGGCTCTGCCGCAAATTCTATCTCATCATAGCCACAACGGCTTAATCTCTCAAAGCTTCTTTCCATGGGTTCATTTCCAACAACCCACTGTGTCATTCCAATTGAAAACATAGTTCTCCTTTCTACACTTATCCTCATCTATTTCACTTTAGTTTGCCTTTTCTACTGAATAGTTTCTTATAGCAGTTATCGCTAATGCCATAATAATGATAATCCCATAAATCATGTATTCATAAAATGCATTAATATGCAGCATATTGATGGCAGTTGAAATCATACTCAATAATATAACACCAACAAACGTTCCAACTACGCCTCCTTTTCCCCCATTAATAGAGGAACCGCCGATAACTACTGCACCAATGGCCTCTGTTTCCATTCCATATCCGGTGGTTGCCTGTGCCGCACTGATTCGGGACAGCATTACCATGCTCGCTATGCCTACAAGGACTCCACTTATGGCAAAAAACTTAATTTTATTCCATTTAACATTAAGACCTGAAATATACGCAGCACGTTCATTTGTTCCGATTGCATACACCTGTCTGCCCGTTCTTGTATGTTTCAAAATATAATAGGTGATTGCAAATCCTACCAGTAAAATAATATAAAGCAATGGAATTATTCCAAAAAATTTATGTGATGCAATAGACCTGTAATTTCCATACAACGTTTGCATGTAGCCATTCGTCAGCAATAATGCAATACTATAAAAAATATTTTGAGTTGCTAATGTAACAACAAACGATGGTGCTTTAAATGCTACTGTAAATATCCCATTCATTATGGAGCATATTACACAAATCAGAACTCCAATAACAGAAACCATTACCGGATTCATTCCATTATTCAACATAATCGCCATTGCGCACATAGCCAGTCCTACCATGCGTCCCGTGGAAATATCAAAATGTCCGGATATAACCAGAATTGTTGCTCCTGCTGAAACCAGGCCAAGTCCTGCTGCCTGTCCTAAAATACTGTTAATCGTTACCCATGTTAAAAACTTGCTATTTATCGAGTTCGTTACAACAGCTACTATAATAATAAGTAAGAAAAGTATAAATGGCTGCGATGTAATTATTTTTAAAACACCAGATTTACTACTTTTTTTCATTTTTAGTCCTCCTTAAGCAGCTTGTTCTAATATCCAAGATACTTTTTCATTAATTTGTCTTCACTCGTTTCCTGCGAGTTTACTACTTCCACTAATTTTCCAGAACACATGACACCTATTCTATCACTCATCGATAAAAGTTCTGGCATATCTGATGAAATCAGAATTACAAATTTATCTTTCTTTGCAAGATTGAGTATATGCTCATATATTTCTTCTTTTGCACCAATGTCCACACCCTTTGTCGGTTCATCAAAAATGTAAACTTCCCCATCATCAATCGTGCACCTTGCAATAATTGTCTTTTGTTGATTTCCTCCAGAGAGATTTGAAATCAACGTATCCCTGTCAACTGTTTTAACTCTATATGCGGAGATATTTTTATCCGTGATTTCTTTTTCTTTTTTTAGATTAATTATTTCATGCTTTTCATTATGTGTAATCATAATATTCTCTTTTACAGACCTTGCCATGAGAAGCCCCTCGCCTTTGCGGTCTTCTGATATCATAAAAATACCTTTATTCAATGCATCTTTTGGTGCCTTTGGTGTTATCTCTTTTGCATCTATATATAAATGGCCCTTTTTCTTTTTATCTAATCCATATATCATTCTTGCAAGTTCTGTACGGCCTGCACCAATCAATCCGCCTAACCCAAACACCTCGCCTGATTTTATTTCTAAAGTAACATCCTGAACCGTTTTTCTATTATCATAATGTTCTATTTTTAGAACTCTTTTTCCAATTTCAAAATATTCCCTTTTATAAAAATTTGAAGCATCCCTTCCAATCATATCATGAATGATTTGATCCGGCGTCGTATCTTCTTTCCTTCTGACAGTAACCTGTTCACCGTCTTTTAATATTAGAAATGTATCTCCGATTTCAAATAATTCATCTATAAAATGAGAGATATATATGATACCAATTCCTTGTGAAGTGAGCTCTTTTACCAAGGCTAACAATGATTTCTTCTCTTTATCCCCCAGTGAAGCCGTGGGTTCATCAAGAATCAAGATTTTTGCATTATTGTGTAATGCTTTTACTATTTGAACACATTGTTTCTGCGCTGTTGAAAGCTCAGTAAGCATATCGCTGCCTTTTATCTCATTTAAATGAAGTTTTTCTATTAGGCTATCTGTTTTTTTCTCCTGCTCTTTTGTATTTATAAACCCTGCTTTATTTCTCATTTCACAGCCGAGAAAAACATTATCTGACACGGTAAGATTATCTACGAGATCAATATCCTGATAAATGGTAGATACTCCCATATCAATAATTTGTTTTGGGCTTGTATTTTCGTACTCTTTTCCAAAATACCTGACTACACCTCCGCTTGCTTGTATATCTCCAGCAATAATTTTGATAAGTGTAGATTTACCCGCTCCATTCTCACCGACAAAACAAAGTACTTCTCCCATAGACAATGTGATATTTACATTTTTTAAAACCTGCACTCCCGCATATGACTTCGTCACGTTCTCTATTTCTAACAATTTTTCCATACTATCACCACTCATTCCTAATTTCCGATTCTTAATTTCTAATAAAGAACATACTATTAAAATTTAGCTGCTGCAAATATACAGCAGCTAAATTTTATGGTATTGACTTTCTTATTTTAAGTATACTTCATAATCTGCAAAGTTTGCACCTATGACTTTCGACCAAGCTTCTTCATTTACTGCCCATGGAATGACAACTTCCGGATCATCAACAGAATCTGGATTTACGGCTGCGATAGGGCAACTGATTGTCTGATTTGCTGCTTTTCCATTTGCAAGGGAATCCACTGCTGTAAATACAGCTACTGCTCCTTCCAGTCCCGGTGAAGATGAAACGGTAAATTCTAACACACCTTCCTGCATAAGTTTCACTCCTGTGTCGGATCCATTTTGTGCAAATACATGATATTTGTCTGCAACTCCCAAATCCTGTAGTCTTGTAATGATTGCTGCTGCGCAGTCTTCATTGATGGTTCCAATAATGGAGAACTCAAGTCCTGAATTCACTAAGTCTTCTGCTGAATTTGCTGCGGTTTCAGGGTCATATTGACCATATCTTATATCTACAAGTTTATTTTTACCCGATGCTTCGGTTGCTGCTTTCAAGCTTGCTTCCAGGGTCTGGCAAACTACGCTGTCTTCTGTTCCACTGATAAATACATAATCTTCTCCCGGATATGTGGTATCCATCCAGTTTTGATACATAGCTCCCATGCTGTTCCAGTCAAAGTCAACCGACGCGGTCATGTCAACGTCATGATTGCTCATAACACCACACGCATCAAACACTACACAACCAATTCCTGCTTCTTTGCACTTCTCTGCTGTAGCTACAGAACCTGCCTCATTCCATGAGAGAGTGATAATAGCATCAACTCCTTCATTAATCAGGTTATCAATATTAGTTTGTTCTGTTTCAGAATCACGATTAGAATTTACAGATATAAATTCTGCGCCTGCCTTCTCCGCTGCCCATTTTGCACCTTCTTCTGCCCTGGAATACCATGTGTCTGGTCCCGGAGAAATGTATCCAATCTTTAATCCTTCTTCCTTACTTTCCGTTGCTTCCACTGCCATTGTTGTTTCTGTTGCTGCAGCTTCTGTACTTTCTGTTTCCGGATTTACTGTTTCAGCCGTTTTGCTTCCACATGCCGTAAGACCCAACGCCATAACTGTCACTAATAATGATGCTAACACTTTTTTTGCTTTCATAAAAAATCCTCCTTATTTGTTTATGATTATTTATGTTAAATTAAATAACATACTGCTCCATATAGCGTTTGGAAATTTTTAAACTGTCTAATATTTTTTCTTTGCTTCCCTCAAAGGCTCTATCTTCTACTTCAATACAAGTGTATCCATCGTAACGTATATCTGTCAGTGCGGATACATATTTGCCCCAGTCCACATCTCCCAGACCCGGAAGCTTTGGTTCCATATAATCCAGTGGATATGCCATCGTTCCAAATCTTGCCAACTTTTCATGCTTTAATTTGATATCCTTGTAATGCACATGGAAGATACGGTCTTTGAACTCATAAATCGGAGCAATATAATCTACCATTTGCCATACAAAATGAGATGGGTCATAGTTAATTCCAAGGTTTTCATATGGTAAAATATCAAATATTTTCTTCCAATTTTCAGGGGTTGTCATAAGGTTCTGTCCTCCTGGCCATTGTGTTTCATCAAAATACATAGGACAGTTTTCAATTGCAACCCGAACACCCTTTTCTTTTGCCACCTCCATAATTGGAGGCCAGATTTCTTTTACCAGTTCGAGATTTTCCTCCACAGACTTTTTCGGATTTCTTCCTATAAAAGTCGTTACCATATTAATTCCAAGTCTCGCACTTCCTTCAATCACCTTTTTCAAATGTGCAATGTTTTTTTCCCTTTTCTCAAGGTCTGACTCCATGATGTTGGGATAAAATGCCAGAGAGGAAATCTCCACATTATGATTTCTACAATATTCTTTGATATAGGCAATCTTTTCGTCCGAAAGATTATTTACATCAATATGACTAACACCTGCATATCTTCTCTCTGCTTTTTCATTCGGCCAGCATGCTACTTCCACACATTGAAAGCCCAGCTCAGATGCTGTATCTATCATTTCCTCGAAACTCCACGTGTCTAATATGGCACTCACAAATCCAAGTTTCATTTTCGCTCCTATCTGCGACCTTTGGTCGCATGTTTTTCCCTATTATTTGTTATCTGCAATATGAACAGTGGTACCTTTTTCAGAGGATTCCAAGCTTGCAAATACAGCTCTCATCGCTGAAAGAACACTCTGACCTGAAATAAGTGGTTCTTTGTCTTCTTCTAACGCTTCCACAAATGCATCAATAATTCCTGATTTCGTCTGATTGTCATTTGTCTGAATCTTATCAATCTCATACAGAATCTTTTCTCCATCTGCCGTCATAATCTCGATGGCATATTGCGGATTCTCATAGATTCTCATAATTCCTTTTGTACCATATAATATGGTTGCATTATCCTCTGCTCCATAATAGGTCCAGCTGGCTGTCATGGTGCCAATGATTCCATTTTCCATCCGGTAGATGCAGATAGCATTATCATCTACACCAATGAGATTTCCGTTCATATCTTTCTTATCCAAAGTAACTACCTTTGCGGTAGTTTCTACTACCTTTTGTCCTGTCAGAAACTGTATCAAGTCAGTCTTATGTACTCCTAAATCAGCCATGGCTCCCATAGCAGCTCTTTTCTTATCAAAAAACCAGCTGTTCTTTCCAGAATCAATACTCCAAGTTTCCGGTCCGCCGTGTCCGAAAGTGGTTTTGAATGTAATGATTGTCCCTATCGCTCCCTGCTCAATCAATTCTTTCGCTTTTATATGTGCCTTGGCAAGTCTTTGGTTTTGTCCTATCATGAGCTTTTTTCCCTTTTTCTCAGCTGTCTTCACCATAAATTCACAGTCCTCTATCGTGATTGCCATGGGTTTCTCACAGAGAACATCTTTGCCAGCACGCAGAGCCTTTAATGTAATCTCTGCATGTGCATTATTGGCTGTGCACACACTTACCGCATCAATATCCGGATTAGAAAGGAGCTCATCTACAGATTCGTAGGCTTTTCCTCCATATGTTTTTGCTATTTCCTCTGCTCTTTTCATATTGAAATCATAGTAACCGACAAGAATTGCATTTTCATTATCTGCATACTCCGGAATGTGTCTTGTTTGTGCAATTTTTCCGCAACCGATAATTCCTATGTTTTTCATGTTCTCCTCCTGTTTTTTTCATTTTCTGAAATAATCTTAGCATTTTATTTTTCTTTTTTCAATACTTTGTGCATTTTTCATTGTTTTACCTAGTTTTTCTCTTTTGTTTATCGTCATTTTGCACAATTAATTTAATATATTTCAGAAAACATTTTCCATTTTCTGAAATACTTGTATTTTTTGCTGAAATGTTTTATAGTAGACTCATATATTTCTGAAAGAATTACCAAAATCTTACACAATAGGAGTAACAAATTATGGCAGATTCAAGTAAAATCACCGTATTACAAATCGCTGAAGAAGCTGGTGTATCTCCTGCTACTGTATCCCGTGTGTTGAATCATCGGGATATTGTAAAGGAAGGCACTATCCGCCAGGTAGAAAATGCGATGAATATCTTAGGAATGACGCTTCCTAAATATAGCATCACCCCTTCTAAGGAACAATCCGTCATCATTCTGAATGTTCCTAATATAAATAATGTTTTCTATACGGAGGTAATTCGTGGTGCCACTGCGTCTGCTACAGCCCATGGCTGCCACCTGCTTATTAGCCAATCTCCATTAGACTATGGTTCCGTCAGTAACTTTTGTAGTTTAATTAGGAGAGTCAATGCTGCTGGGGTCATTTTATTGAATCAGGTAGCTACGGAACTATTATCTCAGTTAAATACCATTGTTCCTATCATGCAGTGTTGTGAATATAATCAAGATTCTGATTTGCCCTATGTGAGTATCGATGACTGCCTTGCCGCCCAGAATGCTGTGGAATATTTAATTTCCAGTGGAAAAAATAAGATTGCTTTTATTAACGGACCTTTGTCCTATAAATATGCAAGAGAAAGAAGACGTGGTTTTTTGAATGCATTGGAACGCGCCGAAATTTCCACCCCTTCTAATTGGATTGTACAGTTGCCTGAAGTAAATTACGAAATGGCCTATGCTGCTACCTGCCAGCTTCTTACTGGCGATGTTGTACCAAATGCTTTTTTTGCAGCATCTGATACTTTGGCAGCCGCAGTAATAAGAGCTGCTAAACGCTATAAATATCATGTACCAAAAGATATCGTGGTAGTGGGATTTGATAACATCGATTTGTCCTCCATGTTTACTCCAACGATTACTACCGTCAGTCAGCCAAAATTTCAGGAAGGATTTACCGCATGTGAAATGCTGTTAGAGAAAATAACGAATCCCCTTACTGCTACCCGTTCCATTTTGCTGGACACAGAACTAGTTATCCGTGAATCTTCTAATTAATCTAGAACAATCAGAGGTACGTGAATAAATCTACAGAAATTCGAGGAAATATGTGGTTGACGATATTTCTACAAATCTGTATAATAAATGTTCGTAGGGATTAAAATAAATTCTCTGCTTCCATATCACGGAGTCGTATCGAAGTGGTCATAACGAGGCGCACTCGAAATGCGTTTGCCGGGTCAAACCGACGCGAGGGTTCGAATCCCTCCGACTCCGCTAAAAAAACCACACATAAGTGTGGATTTTTTGCTTTGCGGAGGCGATCGACTCAGCATATATAGTTCTGTTCTCCCATTTTCCAGAAATACTTTCTATGCATTGCTATGCATAATACTAAGGTAATACATTCTGCTACCGGAACTGCAATCCATACACCATTTACACCAAAGATGCGTGGCAATGTCAAAAGGCTGAGTACGATAAATACCAGCGTTCTGGAAAAGGAAATAATTGCAGATATTTTTCCATTGGAAAGAGAAGTAAAAAAACCGGAAGAAATAATATTAATTCCACTAAACAAAAAATTTAAAGCAAAAATACCAAACTCTGACACCGCCAGTTCAAAGGTTTTTCTATCATCGGTGAAAACTTTAACAATAGGTTCTGATAAAATAACGGACACAATTGTGATAAACACAGAGGAAACTGCAACAAAAATCATTGAAACCCAATAAATTTTTCTTAGCTGCTCCTTATTGCCCGCTCCATATTGAAACCCTATCACAGGGCTGATTCCAATAGAAAATCCCATATTAAAAGCATTAAATAAAAACTGCCCATATAGCAGAATGGTAATTGCTGCTACCCCATGTGATCCTATCATCCGCATGAGAATAATATTAAATAGAAATGTAATTAGTGCATTGGATAGCTGGCCTATCATTTCCGAAGAACCATTATAACAAGCGTCTAAAATTTCTTTTGGACGTAATGAAAAACGAGAAAAATGTAGTTCCTTTTTGGAAACAAAGAAGAAAATCAGCCCTGCAATTGCCGGTAGCATTTGCCCAATCCCTGTAGCCAGTGCCGCTCCACCAATTCCCATATGACAAATTGCAATAAAGACATAATCTAGCACAGCGTTGGCTACACCTGCAATAATGGTAAGGAGTAGTCCGAGATTAGGACGCTCTGCCGTAACCAGATAGGATTGAAACAACACCTGTAACATACAAGCCGGGGCAAATGCCATCGTAATCTTCAGATACATTTCACAGTCAGCAAGCAAAGTCTCATTAGCGCCCAGTAAAAAGCAAATAGGAGTCAAAAAATAAAATGTAATAATCACACTGATTATACTAATAATTAAACCAATCACGACAAACTGTGATAAGCATTCTCTCGCTTCTTTTTTCTTCCCCTGCCCCAGGTACTGACTAATAATGGCATTTCCGCCAGTTGCAATCATAGTGCCAACAGCTATTACAATATTAATAACCGGATATACTACATTTAAGGAAGAAAGAGCATTGCTTCCTGCATAGCGGGATACAAAAATCCCGTCAATAATCGTATACAAAGACATAAAAACCATCATAATAATAGATGGTAATGCAAACTTCAAAAGTCTCCATGTTGTAAAATTCTGGTTAATTGATGTACTCATTCTGAAATAATCCATACCTTTCTCTTAAATCGCAATATCTTCATCTCAAATAGATTCCCTGTCACTTTATATGAAAAAACATTGACAATTGCCACTATATACTATAGGGTAACCCTATAGTCAAGAGATTTTAAATGTATTTTAAAATAGAATTGAATAGCAGCAGGTTAGGAAAGGATTGTTTTATAATGAAAAGAGATAATTATATGACTACCGGAGAATTTGCCAACCTTATGGGCGTTACCAAGCATACACTTTTTCACTATGATGATATCCAGTTATTTAAACCGGAGATTGTAACAAAACAGGATTACCGTTACTACTCGCTCTACCAAATGGAAACCTTTAACACCATAATGTTATTAAAAGATTTAGGAATGTCACTGGAAGAAATTAAGATTTTTTTAAATTTATTCAGATGCAACTTCAGTGCAATGTTTTCAAACGTATCTTACCGTCGGAGGAATGCCCTATCTCAGTAATCTTCGCTATGTGGAATTAAGCATCGCAATATTCGGGACTTCCTCACTGCATCAGAATGGAACTAAACACTAATGGCGGTCTATCAAAAGATAGACCGCCACATAAATCACCTATAAGATATTCTCCAGCTTCTCCACATCTTCCTGTTTGGTTGCCCAACTGGTAGCTAAGCGCACTACTGTGTGTTCCTCGTCGTATTTATCCCAAAAGCTAAATCCAATCTTTTCTCTCAACTGTTCCAGCTTCTTATTTTCCAAAATAATAAACTGCTGATTGGTATTGGATTCCAGATAGAACCGATAATTTTTTTCTTTTAGTATGGTTTTTAATAACTCTGCCATTTCAATAGCATGTGCACTAATTGTAAAATAAAGGTTATCGGTAAATAAGGTGTCAAATTGAATGCCCAACAAGCGACCTTTTGCAAGTAGTGCTCCATGTTGTTTTACCAGTGTTGTAAAATGCTTTGGTGTATTATGTTTGGTAAAGACTATAGCTTCTCCGCAGAAAGCACCGACTTTTGTTCCACCTATGTAGAATACATCACAGTATTCTGCAATTATAGGAAGTGTTACATCGATTCCTTTTGCCGCCAGTCCATATCCTAATCGCGCACCATCTAAAAATAACGGTATCGAATACTCTTTACAGATAGCGGATAGTTCTTTTAATTCCTGCGCGGTATACAGGGTTCCAAATTCCGTTGGGTGTGAAATATATACCATTCCAGGAAATACCATATGCTCATGGTTTCCGTCCTGCCAGAATCCGGCAAGAAAGCCTTTCAAATCCTGTGCAGAAATCTTACCATTCTGTTCCGGTAAAGTCAGAACCTTATGCTTCGTTGCCTCTATTGCCCCTGCCTCGTGTACACTTACATGTCCTGTCTCTGCCGCAACTACACCTTCATAGGGTGCTAATAAAGTATCAATTACAATCGCATTTGTCTGTGTTCCACCGACCAGAAATTCTACATTCGCTTCTTGACATTGACATGCTTCTTTTATTTTACTCTTTGCACTTTCACAATAAACATCTACCCCATAACCCGATAGCTTTTCCATATTGGTTTCTATTAATCTTTGTAAGATTTTTTCGTGTGCACCTTCCATATAATCGCTTTCAAATGATAACATCATTATTCTCCTGTCTGCACCCCTAGTTCTTCTTCCAAAAGCTGCATTTTACGGCTAAGTGAAGGTTGTGACATATACAGATTTTCTTCCGCTCTTGAAATATTATGTTTTTCATTCTATTTTATTATTTTATTTTTCTTCTATTTTTGTCATGCTCTTAATACTGTAATAAAAAAGTGGATTTTGTACTCCGTCTGCATACTGATTTTCAACAAGTATAAATTTATAATCACAAATAGTACTGTTTGAATCTGTCGCACACAGCTTCGCCATAACTGTATAGGTTCCATCCCCATTGTCATAATCATCATATATCCTGGATTCCGATAATCCCCTGTCTCCAAGTGATACGACATAGGCATCTTTACCTTCATCATAGCGAATCGCGGTATTCAAATTACCCGGTATTTCCGGTAAATTATCATAATCTGCAAAGAGTGCTGTTGCAAATTCCTGCACTACCTGGCTTGGTACAATCATTTCCGATCCATTTATCGTAACTATCTCCCGTTTCGTTCCATAATTACCCAGTGTATAATAGAGTGATGCCCAAAAAACCGTTGGGTCGGTTGAACCGTATTCGTATCCATTTTCCGTTACGCACATCATGAGCGCATCCATCGGCATCAGCATGTTTTCCAGATTGTCTTCAAATGTCATAACCCTACCGGCATCTGGTGTTCCTTCTTCCATTGTACTACTGGTTTCCTCCGAGGATTCATCTTCACTTACCAGTGTTTCCTCTGTAACAATACTTTCCGTCGTTGGTTGTACGATTTCCTGTTTCTTCTGACAGCCAGCCAGAGTAATACTGGCTATTACTATCATTATTAATAATCTATTTTTCATAACACTTAAACTCCTTCTTTATCGGACGCCATACACATGACCGTGTTACTAATTATAGTAGTATCATTTTAAATTTACCACTTATATTTTTCTTAAGATTATTAATTTTTTATGATTAATCAAGGAATCCCACTTATAATACTTTACTTAAAAAATTCTGTAGTCTATCTGTTTTCGGATGTTCAAAGAATTCTTTCGGTGCATTTTCTTCTACAATCTTTCCTTCTGCCATAAACAGTACTCTGTTTGCTACTTCTTTTGCAAATGCCATTTCATGCGTAACAACGACCATAGTCATCTTTTCTTCTGCCAAATCACGCATAACGCTAAGTACCTCACCTACCATCTCCGGATCCAATGCAGAAGTTGGCTCATCAAACAGCATGACATCCGGTTTCATGCATAATGCACGGACAATAGCAATACGTTGTTTTTGTCCGCCAGAAAGCTGACTTGGATATGCATTTGCTCTATCCGCCAATCCAACTCTTTCTAATAAACGCATCGCTTCTGTTTCCGCTTCTTCCTTCGATTTATCTTGTAATTTCATTGGTCCGATTGTCAGATTCTTCATAATCGTCATGTGCGGAAATAAATTAAATTGCTGGAATACCATTCCCATCTTTTGTCGGTGCTTATCAATATCGGTCTTTGGGTCTGTTATATCAATTCCTTCAAACAGAATTTTCCCACCGGTTGGTTCCTCTAAACGGTTTAGGCAGCGAAGAAATGTACTCTTTCCGGAACCGGACGGTCCTACTACAAATACTACATCACCCTCATAAATATCTGTACTTACCCCTCCGAGTGCATCCAGTTCTCCAAAGCTCTTTACAAGATCCGTAACCTGAATCAATGGTTGACCATTTATATAATTAGTGTTCACTGTTACGCAGCCTCCTCTCAAGACATTTTACAAAGTAGCTAAATATCATAACCATAAGCAGATAAATAATTGCTACCCCAATCAAGGGCATAAATGCGTTAAATGTACGGCTTCTGATAATGTCTCCACCCTTGGTTAAATCCTCCAGGGCAATATATCCGGCTACCGATGTTTCCTTTAATAAAACAATAAATTCATTTGCTAATGCTGGAAGTACATTCTTAAATGCCTGTGGCAAAATGATATGAATCATTGTCTGACCGTAAGTAAATCCGATACTTCTACCAGCTTCAAACTGTCCATTATCCACCGACATGATACCACTTCTGATAATCTCGGCTACATATGCCCCCGAATTAACACCAAATGCAATAACGGCTACAACTACCTTATTGATATTTACACTTCCAAAAATAACAAAATATGTAATGAGCAGTTGTACTACTACGGGAGTTCCACGAATTATGGTTAAATAAACATTACATAATGCATTCAGAATTTTAAGTTTTCCAGTTTTATCATAGGTAGAACGGATAACACCTACCAAAAATCCTAAAACAATTCCCATAATAACAGCAAAAAAAGTGACGGTCAGTGTTGTCTTTAAGCCGCCTGTAATATATTTCCATCGTTCATCTTTGATAAAATTCAGATAAAATGCATCTATAAAGTTATTCATATTAATAACCACACCTTTCTCTCAGCTTGTGAAAATTAATTTTCACCCCGCTAACTCCCATCTGTTTGGTTCTGTAACTATTGTATAGTTTATCACGCGTCTATCTAAAAGACAATATTTTCCTGCTCCTCAAATAGAAAAGAGAAGCACTCTTACAAGCAAGCTTGCATTGTGCTTCTCTTTTCTATTTGACTCTGCTTATCACAATTACTCAGCAGTGATATATTTTGCTTTGATTTCGTCTAATTTTCCGGATTCTTTTAAAGAAGCTAATGCGGTGTTTACTTTATCTAATAAATCTGTATTGTCTTTTGCCATGCAGATTGCATAGTCTTCTACCGTAAATTCTTCATCAAGAACTTTCAAGCCTTCGTTTTCTTCTATGAATACATTTGCTGGCTCACGGTCAATGATAACTGCATCTACTTTATCCTGAAGAAGTGCCTGTACTGCCTCAAATCCTTTATTGTAACGGTCAATCGTTACATCTTCGATATCCTCTGCATAGATATCACCTGTTGTTCCTAACTGAACACCAACTGTTTTTCCCTTTAAATCATCCGGAGTTGCAACTGCACTGTCTCCTTTTACGATAATAACCTGTGCTGCCTGTGTATATGAATCTGAGAAGCTTACAGCCTGAAGACGATCTTCTGTGACTGTCATACCTGCTACACCTATATCAGCTTTGCCCGTTTGAACTGCTGCAATAATAGAATCAAACTGCATATCTTCAATTTGTAATTCCATTCCCAGTTCATCTGCAATTGCCTGTGCTATTTCTGCATCAATACCAACGATTTGGTCGCCTTCGCGATATTCGTATGGTGGAAATTCTGCATTTGTTGCCATAATCAGAGTTCCATTCGCTGCTACATTCTCTGTTGCTGCTTCCGTTGTTTCTGCTGTCTGTGTAGCTGCTTCCGTTGCTGCTACTGCTTCTGCCGTTGCTTCTGCTCCTGTGTCAGCTGCTTTGCTTCCACATGCAGTCATGGATACTACCATTGCTGCCATTGCTGCTACTGCGATTATTTTTTTCATAGTTTTTCTCCTCCTAAAAAGTGCCTCGAAACACTTTATTATTAACTTAATTAAGAACTTAACACTTTTTATGCAAGATGTCAATACTTTTATGTATATTTATGCATCTTTTGTTTTCTTGCGATGTATATTTATTAGTTTTATGCATAACAAGACCGTGCGCACTGCTTCGTGTGAAACCCATACACGTTACCTTTACAGTTAACTCCGCCAGGCACCCTTACGGCACACAGAAGTTTCTACTTATAGCTGCTGCATTCCTGCCCTGACTAGATTCGTAGATTTCCATTGCGTAAGACCCAAACTTCAACGCCACTTATAAAGGGCAGCTATACAAGTCAATACCCTAAGCAATGCAACACCCCTACTAGAGCGGATTGTAGGTACAGGGCTCCGCTATGTCCCCGGCTGCACGGTTTTTAAAGTATACCTTTTTTCTTACATTTTGTCAACCGGATTTCCCTTGCAATAATGCGATATTTGCCCATTTTCAGGCTATTTTAAATCATTTTTCCGGTTCTGTTTTTCTGTTTTCTTCCTTTCTCTCAATTCTATGAAAAAAGCAGTTAACATTTCACTGCATTCCTTTTCTAATACACCCTGTATTATTTCCACCTGATGATTGAAAGATGGAATCTGTAAAATATTTAGAACAGAGCCTGCACAGCCTGCCTTGGGGTTCATACTTCCGATTACTACCGTCGGTATTCTTGCCTGTACGATGGCTCCGGCGCACATCTGGCAAGGCTCCAGTGTTACGTATAATGTACATTCTTCCAATCGCCAATCGCCAATTTTCCTGCTTGCTTTCCGTATTGCATTTATTTCCGCATGTGCCAATGTACTTTTATCGGTGTTTCTTCTATTATATCCACGTCCGATTATTTTTTCCTGATGCACAATAACACATCCAATAGGAACCTCGTCGAGTTCATATGCTTTCTTTGCCTGTTTCATCGCTTCTTTCATATATTTTTCATGTTTATTCATATTCTTTTCTCCAATAAACCGTAACGTTTGTATGGCTGTCTTCATTTTGAGTTACCGTTCACTTCTTGACCTGCAACTTATGATTCCTACAGTCTATATTGTCCTGCTCT
>JAQUYA010000010.1:24438-51425 GCA_028692055.1 Lachnospiraceae bacterium
CTCTTGCTTTCGCCATCTATATTCTGTATAATAGAGCAGATAGATTTTACTAATTAGAATGACTCGTCAGAGGCATTCTTCTCACTCATCTTAGCATAGGCAGGTAATATTGTGCAAATACACGGCTTAAATAAAACAACTTTATTAGATTATCCCGGACACGTAGGTGCTACCATTTTTTTAGGTGGCTGTAATTTTCGTTGTCCTTTTTGTCATAACCGGGATTTGGTGCTTTATCCTTCTTCCCAACCAGTATTGTCCTATCAGGAAGTGATTCAATTTCTCAAGAAAAGATATGGTATTTTGACGGGTGTCTGCATTACAGGCGGGGAGCCGACCCTACAACCTGATTTGCCACGGCTTGTCAAGGATATCAAAGATATTGGTTATTTGGTAAAACTCGACACTAATGGAACAAATCCAGAAATGATTCACTCCCTGCACATTCAGCATCTTATTGATTATGTGGCAATGGATATTAAAACTTGTCCTCTGGATTATGCAAATATTACAGACACCTCGACAGTAAATATGGATGCTATTTATGATTCTGTGGATTATCTAATGCATTCCGGTATCGCATATGAGTTCCGTACGACTGTCGTAAAAGAATTTCATAATGCAGATACTTTTGAACAAATTGCTAACTGGATAGCCGGCTGCAATGCTTATTATTTGCAGGATTTCAAAAACAGTGATACCGTCATCCATCAGGGTTATCACAGTTGTTCAAAAGAGGAATTGGAGTCCTACGTTTCTATATTAAAAAAACATATTACACACGTTGCTTTGCGTGGTATAGATTAAATCTTTACTTCCTTCATATAATATCCAAATGCTCCACGATCTTCTGATTCCACTCCCAGGAATCTTTCAAATCCAAACATAATTGCAATCATTTTCTCCTTTTCATGAAAGGTTCCGGGCACACCTATGTAGTATTTTACTTTTCCCTCTTCTACTATTTTACCAAGAATGATATGCTGATAATTAAAGAATCCATGTAAGAGAAAGCTGTTATTTACCAGCACCTGATATTTTTCCTGCAAGATCACAAAATCCTTTGGTTTAATAGAAATATATTCTCCCTTTTCGCCTTCATGAAATGGATGAATTGCAGGGTACATACGTCCAAGTTGTTTCCACTTATCGATTTCTATTGTATTGAACTGGCAGTTTGGCAACCCTATATTGGCATTATTTGGAATCTTTAATTCTTTTTCGTATTTTTCTTTTATATTTTTTTCACATTTATCTTCTGGATTATTTTCTGCTATATGCATTACGGGATTTATTTGTTCACTTTTTTCCGGAAGCTCATTTTCTTTACTTATTTTTTCTTTTAACCCTTCCGGTAATACTTCCTTGTGTGTTTCCATATATGAAGTTTTCCACACACACTTTCCATATTTATGGCTTGATAGCTGAAATAATAAACCTTGTCCATTGTAAATAAAATTGCGAAAATCTGACACTTGCGTCATATTATACTTTTTTTCAAAGTCACATTTTCCATTTTTAATCTCAAATCGGTCTATGTATTCCTGCGATTCCAGAGTTTTCATTTCACACATAACTTTTTCTAAAATCGGAACTCCCTGCATATTTACTTTTATTTTCCAATTATCATCTCTCACTTCGACTTTCACAAAACCAATATTCTTTATTTTTTCTTCTCTTTCATATAAGTCAATGTAAGAAATATTCTTATAATATAAAGACAACCCCATTCCTCCTTACAATCTCTGTAGTAAGCTTGTTTCATTACACAGCTCTACGATTATTGTATGCAGAAATGGGGTTATATATTCATTTATTCAAATGAATTAAGATAGTTCATATAATTTACTACCATTAGCGCAATCTTGAAAGTCAGTGCATCATCAAAGATACGAATATCCAGTCCGGTACTCTTTTGCAATTTTTCAATTCGATATACCAATGTATTTCGATGAACGAACAGCTGTCTGGAGGTTTCCGAAACATTCAGATTGTTTTCAAAGAATTTATTAATCGTTGTCAGGGTTTCTTCATCCAAATCCATTGGCACATTTTCACCAAAGATTTCCTGAATAAAGATTTGGCAGAGATTAATTGGTAGTTGATAAATCAAGCGGCCAATGCCCAATGTTTTATAGGATATAACATTTTTCTCTATATAGAATATTTTTCCAACATCCAATGCCATCTTTGCTTCTTTATAGGATTTGGATACCTCTCTTAATTCCGAAACAATCGTACCAAAGGATACCTTAACGGACATCATCGCTTCCGTACTCATCATATCCGCAATAGTACTTGCAATCGCTTCCAATGCTTCATAATCCTCTGCACTCTCCAAAGCTTTAATAAGAATAATACTTCTCTCATCAACCGCAGTGACATAATCTCCCGTCTGTGCAGAATATAAACTCTTCAGCATTTCCATTGTATCATTATCTTTATCTGCTTTCGTTTCAATCAAAAATACTGCTCTTGGTGTCTCATCTTCAATATGCAGTTTCTTTGCACGATTATAAATATCGACAAGAAGTAAATTATCCAATAATAAATTTTGAAAGAAATTATTACGGTCAAATTTCTCTTTATATGCAATCATTAGATTCTGAATCTGGCATACTGCTATCTTGCCCATTACATAAACATCTTCATTAGAACCTTTTGCAATCAAAATATATTGCACATCACTCTCATCCATAACCTTAAGTAAATGATACCCTGCTATAATCTGACTGTCTGCGGGTGATGATGCAAAACTGCTGACTAAAGTGGTATCCAAATCTATCTGTTCAAATGTAGATGCAGCTATTATTCCCTCTAAATCAAAAACACATAAGTCCACCTTTGTAATTGCCTTTAATTCATCGATACTTGTCTGAATTACCTGATTTGATATCATATATATAACCATGCCTTTCTTTCAACTTACGCTTTAATAATTCTGAATAGTTACCACATTTTTATGATAATGCATTTTTAAAAAAAGTGCAAGAATCCTACTACAAAAAAGAAGGAGATGCTTTGCATCTCCCCCTTGCATTATTGTACTAGTTTGTGATAACTTGTTCTGTTTCTTTGTCAAAAATATGAATTTTTTCAACATCCATAGCAAATTTAACTTTATCACCAGGTCTAGCTGTTGTACGTGAATCAACTCTTGCTGTCATTGGGAACTCAGCTAAGTCAAAGTATAAGTAAACTTCTGCACCAAGTAATTCGTATACTTTAATGGTTGTTTCGAATACACTTTGTGGAGATGTTTCAATGAACATTTCTGAATCATATACGTCTTCTGGACGAATACCAAATGTTACAGTCTTTCCGTTGTAGCCACCATCGATTAATTTCTTAGCTTTTGCAGGTGGAAGTTGAATGGACTGTCCTGCTGCTTTAAGAGAAACTTTATCTCCGCTTACTTCAACTACTGCATCTAAGAAGTTCATTTGTGGTGAGCCCATAAATCCTGCTACGAATAAATTTTGTGGTTTGTCGTATAAGTTTTGTGGTGTATCTACTTGTTGTACAACACCATCTTTCATAACTACGATTCTGGTACCAAGTGTCATAGCTTCTGTCTGATCATGTGTTACGTAGATAATTGTTGTGCCTAATCTTTGATGTAATTTTGCAATTTCGATACGCATTTGAACTCTTAACTTAGCATCTAAGTTTGAAAGAGGTTCATCCATAAGGAATACCTTAGGATTACGAACAATTGCACGTCCCATAGCAACACGTTGTCTTTGTCCACCTGATAAAGCTTTTGGTTTACGTTCAAGAAGTGGTGTTAAATCAAGGATTTTAGCAGCCTCTTTAACCATTTTATCAATTTCGTCTTTTGGTACTTTTCTTAACTTAAGACCAAATGCCATATTATCATATACGGTCATATGTGGATATAAAGCGTAGTTCTGGAATACCATTGCGATATCTCTGTCTTTAGGTTCTACATCGTTAACTACTCTGTCACCAATCCTTAATTCACCGGAAGAAATGTCTTCCAAACCTGCAATCATACGAAGTGTCGTAGATTTACCACATCCTGAAGGACCTACGAAGATAATAAACTCCTGATCTGCAATTTCAAGGTTGAAATCCTTAACAGCTTCAAATCCGTTAGGATATACTTTACAAATATTTTTTAAAGATAAACTTGCCATTATTTTGCCTCCTAAAATAAATTGTTAATTGTTTTCTGTAGTCTAAGTATATCGAATTGGCTCTTTAATTGCTATACCACTATTACACAAAGATTTTTTTATCCATTGTAAAAAATGCTTATTTTAACTTTCCTTTTTTATAGCTTATGGCAACTTGACCAATTTTTCTAATCTTTTCTATACAAGTTGTCTAAGTCTGTTTTTCTTCCGCTTTTTCATTCAAAATACTCTCCAAGCAATTTTTTCCACGTTTCTTCGCTCTGTATAAGGCTCTGTCTGCTTCTGTATAGAGGGAATGAAAGTCTGTCCCCTGCTCCGGATAAATAGCGGTTCCAATACTTGCCGTCACTTTATATTTAACGTATTCACCTACTTCTATATTCTGGTAAAAGTTTGCAACGCGCTCAATTTCTTTTTGCAGGATAGAATCATCCGGTATGTTCTTGAGAAATAGTACCATCTCATCACCACCAACTCGTCCAATAATATCGGATTTACGGAATTCTACCTTTAACCTTGTTCCTATGGTCCTAAGCACCTCATCACCAAAGGCATGTCCCATAGAATCATTTATTTTTTTGAAATTATCTATATCAATTAAAAAGAAAATTGCCTTCTTCTGAGGGTTTGCTGTGATATATTCCTTTATTTCCCGTTCTGTTGCTATTTTATTATATAATTCTGTCAGTAAATCGGTATCTGCTTTTTGCTCCAGTGATTTATTTTGCCTATTATAGTTTCTTCTGTTTACAATATTAATTCCTATAAAGAAGGCAAAGAATAGGAAAATAGTAACCAATAGCTGCAGTACTACCTGACGCATGGATTTCCATTCGCTTTTTACCAATCTTTGCACACGGTCATTATTCATCCCTACTATCATGTAATAGTTGTTAATCTTGATTGGTGCAAAGGTAAGATACATATCACGATTTTGACATTTTAATACATAATGGCCTGATTTGGATTCCTGAATCATATGCCATATTTCCTGTACATCTTCTCCCTCGGCACTTTCCCCAAAAAGCACATTGTATAAATTATCACTATCCCTAAATTCTATGTTATTACCAACGGATTCCACTATCTTACCCTGGTCTAATGCCAATGCAAAAAAGCTATCCTCAATATATGCCGCACTTCGAAACAGCTTTCGAAATCTTTCAGTTGGATAGTAGAGATATAGTACTCTTTCATGATTACTAAAACTGCCCGTCGGAATCATGGATACAATCGCACTCTTTCCGCTTACACAGTCTGCGTTTACATACCCGTACTTTTGTTCTTTTAAGGAAGCATCAAAATAAGGTTCCTTCGAGATATCTACCCTATTTCCATTTTGATCCGTTCCTTTTCCATTCTTATCCGCATATATCACTTGATATGCCACAGAATTATTACAAACGGATTTTGTAAAATCGCTTATGATTATTGTATTTTCGCTCTCTAATGAATCTAAAACACTTGCGACCGGTAATCCCGTTTGTGTCATTAGATTTAATTCATCACGTATCATCGTACTATATTGTTTGGTATCATCTTCTAACCTTTTTTCCACCCTCTGCTGTCCCTGTTTCCTTGCTGTGACGGAAAAATTAATTAATAGTATCATAATAGTGATTATCAATAGGAAAAATGGTAATCCCCATTGCCTCAGAATCGATTTATTTTGCTTATTTTGCATGCATAGCCCCCACTATTTCATGTTACATTATCAAGCCTGCTACTCTTCCACATTACTTTCTTCCGAACTATCTTCCTCTTTACTTTTTTCCAGCTTTTTAAATATCGTCACAAAAATCATAGAGGCAATATAAGCCACCAAAGACCCGCCAATTAACAAGACAATAGGTATAATAGCCTGTGATAAATAGAGCGCGACCAATGGAATCGCCTGAATTAATATGATTAATATTGTTTTTGGAAAATTAGATAAACTTAATAAAAATGAATTTTTAAAAACATTTTTAGTTGTATTCTCATATCTCGCCAAAACTGGAAATATATAGAGATACGTGCTATAGACAATTAATAATATTGCAAAAAATAAAATTGCAAATACCTTTGGAAATGCTACCCCGGAATAAAAAACGATTCTATAATCCACATAGAAAAATACAGCTGCAAGCAATGTTATTATCCATATAATAGTTGCCTGTTTAAAATTTTCTTTAAATGCTTTAAAAAATCCCTTGGTAATATATCCTTCTTCTTTATTTACCATCTTAATGGTTATCGTATACATCGCAGTGATGGATGCACCTGCTGTAATAATCGGTATACAGCAGACTATCATTAAGATATTCAGCCAGATTAAATCCGCTACCTTATTTAAAAATAACATTAATGGTCCTTCTGAATCAAAAAATTTACCCATTTCCTTCTCCGTTTCTACTTCTTCTTGTTTTTATAGATAGGTTCCACTCGATTGTTCATATTCCTTTTCAAGTGCTGCATATGTTCCTATTAATTGTTCCTTTTCTTTTTTTGCTTTTGCCATAATTATATCATAGTTTTGGAGTAAAACAGACACAACTTCCGGGCTAAGTCGATTGGCCTTAACGCCTTCCTGTAATATGGTTTCTATTTCTTTGGAGTCTTTTGCATCCCGGTAGGTCCTTTTTGATGACAAGGAGGTTACCATATCTGCTACCTGAAGAATACGCTGTGAAGTATTCATATCCATCGCCTTTATTCTTTTTGGATATCCACTTCCAGCACCATTCTCATGATGTGTAATTGCTACATCTACAATATCTCCCGGTAATATTTTACGAAATATCGGCTCAAGCATCTCAACATGGGTTTCCAACGTCATCATTTCATCACTCGTCAGCTTACGCGGTGCATTTATCATCTCCTGCGGTAGAAGAAGCATTCCTATGTCATGAATGAGTGCTGCATACTTCAAAATTTCCTTTTGCTTCTCTGTCAAATACATCTTAGTCGCAATTTCTTCACATATACACATGCATACTGCTGTATCAACTGTATAACGCTGGTCCCGAAATCTCATACTATTGACAATCATATGAATATATTTCTCTTCATCCTCATTGCTGATAACCAGGTAATCCAAAAGCTGATCCAGTTCCGTCTGATAAGTTTCATTTGCAAGCTTTTCCAGAATATTTGTCTTTCTGTCAGCCTTCTCCAATAAGTCCAATGCTTCTTTCGTATAACGTGTCCCTTCATACTTGCGGAGCGAATATATATCAAAAGAGGAACCCTGTGTAATGTAATAAATATCCATGCGGTCTGCTAAGAATAAATAGGAGGCAATATTTTTGAATGCATAATTTATTTTATCATATTGTTCACAATTTGCATGATGATAAAGTAAAATTTTATCTTCCGCCGTAAATGGCGACCACTTTTTAAAAAATAAATAACCATATATGGAATGTGGCATAAACGATTTTGTTTCAAAATTGAGCATATCTTCTAATTCCTCTGTGCGATATGCCCCTATATCATGGAACGTGGCAAAAACAGCATAGTCTGCCAATTCATAAATTTCCAGTTTTCCTTCTTCCTGCAGCATTTTGTATAAAATATAAGCCGTTCTGGAACCGTGATCCATTAATAGTCTGTCAACGCTTTTTAAAGTCTGACGTAATAGTAATATGATATCCTTATTCCTTACTTGTCCCATACCCATATCTCCCTTAAAAATTGAGCTCCATCGGCGTATACCGTATTCCATCCGTTTCCTGCTCTGTCTGTATGTCGGCAAATCCAAGCTTATGATAAAATCCAATTGCATATGGTGCCGCATTTACGGTCATCTTCGTCTTTCCTTCTTCTTGCTTCAGATATTTTCCAAGTGTATTCACCAGCAAACGTCCAATACCCTTTTTATGAAACATTTCATCTACAAACAATAATGAAATGTGGGAGCCATCCCTTACTGAAATAATTCCCACTATTTTCTTGTCCTTAAGTGCTACCAATAAACGGTATTCACCCTTAATAAACATCTTCCGTAATGTTTCATCAGTAATAAATTCCTGAAAGCTTTGAACTCCTCTTTCTGAATAATCACAGGCTTCGAATTTCAAAAATGTTTTCCAGGCAATGGTCATAGCTTCCTGCCATTCCTCATTATATGCAAATCTTATTTCATATTCTTCCATCGAATCCATTCTTTTGCCTCGTTGCTTTTCATTTTTTATTAGCAGATTTCTGCTCCTGCAGGCATTGATTTCTCCGGCGTTACAAGTGCCAGATTTCCTTCTGCATCTTCTGCGCATAACAGCATTCCCTCGGATACGATTCCAGCCAAAGTTGCCGGTTTCAGGTTAACAAGTACCATTACCTTTTTACCAACCATTTCTTCTGCGGAATAATGTTGTTTAATTCCAGATACAATTTGTTTCATCTGGCTTCCGACTTTTACCTGCGAGCAAAGAAGTTTTTTGGATTTTTTTACTTCTTCACAGGATATAATTTCGCCTACCTGAAATTGTAATTTATCAAAATCACCATATTCAATTTCCGGTTTTGCCTCGATATTAATTTCTTCCTCTACCGTTTCGGTAATGCCCGCTGCCTTATCTGCTTCCGCTTTTCGTTCTGCAAAAAGTGCCTCTGCTTTTTCAAGTACTTCTTTTGCGTCTAACCTGGCAAATAAAATTTCCGGCTTCTCGGTTACCTTATTTCCCTGCGGATATAAACCAGACTTTTCAAGGTCATCAAATTCACGTAACGTAGTGTTTAATTGTTCTGCAATTTTATTTGCTGTAGCAGGCATGTACGGTTCAATAAGTGACGCTCCTGTCATAATGCAATCTACTAAATTATAAAGTACCGTTGCCAGGCGATCTTGTTTTGCTTCGTCTTTTGCAAGTACCCATGGCTCTGTTTCATCGATATATTTATTACAGCGTTTAAATAATACGAAGATTTCGGTTAATGCATCGGCTACCTTCAGGTCTTTCATTTTACCCTGTACCTTTGCTTTTGTACCTGTTACAACTGTCTTTAAATCATCGTCAACTGCTTCTGCAGCACCTTTATCTGTTACAATACCATTAAAATATTTATTGCTCATGGAAATGGTTCTGTTTACCAGGTTGCCAAGTGTATTAGCAAGGTCTGAGTTCATACGCTCTACCATGAGCTCCCAGGAAATAACACCATCATTTTCAAACGGCATCTCATGAAGTACAAAATAGCGGACTGCATCTACACCAAAGAAGGTAACCAGGTCATCTGCATAAATTACATTTCCTTTGGACTTACTCATTTTTCCATCGCCCTGTAACAGCCATGGATGTCCAAATACCTGCTTTGGCAATGGTAAATCAAGTGCCATTAGAAAAATTGGCCAGTAAATGGTATGGAAACGAATAATGTCCTTACCAATTAAATGTAAATCTGCCGGCCACAATGCCTTGAACTGGTCGGTGGAACCGCCATTGCAGTCATAGCCAATGCCCGTGATATAATTGGTCAATGCATCCAGCCACACATATACGACATGTCTTGAGTCAAAGTCCACAGGAATACCCCATTTAAAAGAAGTTCTGGATACACATAAATCCTGGAGTCCTGGAAGCAGGAAATTATTCATCATTTCATTCTTGCGGGATACCGGTTGAATAAATTCCGGGTGCTCATTGATATACTGGATTAACCGGTCTGCATATTTGCTCATTTTGAAGAAATAAGCTTCCTCTTTTGCCGGTTTTACCTCACGGCCACAGTCAGGACATTTGCCATCTACTAATTGCGATTCTGTCCAGAAAGATTCACATGGTGTACAGTACATTCCTTCGTACGCACCCTTGTAAATATCTCCTTTGTCGTATAATTTCTTAAAAATTTTCTGTACCTGTTTCTCATGGTCTTCATCTGTAGTACGGATAAATTTATCATATGAAGTGTCCATTAAGTCCCATAGACCTTTAATCGTAGTGGATACATTATCCACAAATTCCTTTGGCGTAACACCGGCTTCTTCTGCCTTCAGCTCGATTTTTTGTCCATGTTCATCCGTTCCGGTCTGGAAAAACACATCATAACCTTCCTGTCTTTTAAATCGGGCAATACTGTCAGCCAATACGATTTCATAGCTGTTTCCAATGTGTGGTTTGCCTGATGTATAGGCAATTGCGGTTGTAATGTAATACTTAGGTTTACTCATTTCATAATCTCCTTATGTTGTAATCATATAAAAAACAAAAAACGCCTTCTCACAGCGGGTGCTTTGAGAAGACGATTATCATCGTGTTACCACTTCTATTCATCCTTCCTTCGCAGAAAGAATCTTATTAAGTACACAAATCCTCTAAAGAACAGTATACTTCATCGCTATAACGGGCGAACCCTGTCGCAATCTTGCCGGTATTCCGGTTTGGTGCGCTGCTCAGAAGCCATGTTCAGTTTGTCTTCTCTCTCACCCTTCTCAGCTTACCGACTCTCTCTTTCGTCGCAGGTGTTCTCTGTTAGAATTCTTTCAAACTTACTCTCTTCATCATCGCTTTTCAAATATATTTCTAGCCTAACATAGGTCTTATCCATTGTCAATTTTGAAGTTGCCTGATTTCATTTTTTTTATCTATAAACATATATTTTAACAGATAATTAATCATAATACATCAGATTTGAAAATACCTCACTTGCAGGTTTTCCTAATTTATCAATCTGATCATTCTTCACATGCATAAAGCCAGCACTGCCGTCCTTGCCCTTAACCTGAATCCATTCCGTTCCATCCGTAATTGTAAAAAACACCTCTTTCTGTGCCGGAATAAATGTCATAAGAGAGTCTTCCTTCATTTGTGTATAAACCGGGAGGTCTGTATAAAGCTCATGTGCTCCTGTTGGAAGCATCGGGTAATAACCGGTATCCTGAAATTCTAGTTTCTGATTGTCATAATCATACCACCAGCTTGCATAGCCATAGCAGGTATCAATAATATCTGTCCGAATAATTCCCCTCACACTTCCGCTTTCTGCAAATCCATTTATTTCTCCTTTTTCCTTAAACGGAATTCCACCAACCTCACCCAGGTAATGTAATTCTCCATCATATGTGAAGAAATAAGTTGCTTCATCGTCACTCGGACCATAATCCATAACTGCGACTTCAAGCCCCGGAAAATGGGGTGAGATATCCGTAATGTAGTAATCCATTTCTTCCGGATTTTCCAGACAGATTTCAAAGTCCTCTAATAAATAGCCTGCTCCGTTAATTGTAAAATATGCCTTATATTCCGAATCACTTTCCTGATTTACTTTTGTGAGCTGATAAGCCAGAGTATCCTCACTGCCATCTTCATTTAGATCAATCCTGATATTTTCCCCTACTTTTTCCTTTATCGGATAAGGATGCTCCGCCTTATAATTCGACTCAGCTTCTTTTATGAGTTCTAGATTCGCTTTCTCCGTTTCGCTTAATACTGTTTCATCAAACTTATCGGAATCTATATTTCCCTTATACCAGCTACAGGCATTAAAATGCTCCTGTAAAAGGGTATTTCTAAACTTTATACCATGACGGGCAAATATCTCATTGCGTCCCATCCATAATTCATTATCATTAAAGTTCGATAAATCTTCAGCTTTCAATGGATAGCATTCACTCATGGCAATTATATATTCCTTTGGATTATAATGCACCTCTTTGGCTGCAATTTCTATCGCATCCGCCATAGCGGTTATGTAGGCTCCCATAGCATTATATTCCTTCTCGATATCCTTATCTTCATAATAATAGGATACATCTGTCGGCAATGTAAGACTATACATTTGTGTATCGGTATATGCTAATTGCTGTTCCCCCGCTAACTCAAATACTGGTCCCTCTGAACGATAAAATCCGCAGATATATCCCATTCCGTCCTGTTTTTCGTTTGAGGATTTCTGAATGAAAGAGAAACCATTTTCCCCTTTCTCCACAATGTATTTGTCTTTCCACGCATCTGGGATTACCACGGTAATCTCGTTCCAGGTATATGGCATTCCTGCATATGTAACCACATTTCTTTCCCGCGCAGAATCTTCTTTCTGTCCTTCTTCCGACTGCTTCTGTCTTTCCTCCGGCGTAATCGTGGTTTCCTCCAGCACTTTTATCTTATTTTTACCATTTTGTGTGCCTGTTTCTACAGCCTTTCCACAACCTGACAGACTCATTAGCATTCCTATTATACTTGTGTATATCAAAAATTTATAATAAATCTTTGTCATAAATTTATTCTTACTCCTTTTACTTCCCTTGCCTTATTTTAGTTCATACCCACAATTAATGCAAGATATCCCCAATCCCAAAGCAGGTTTTGAAAACTGTTTTCCAGATATTCATAGATATCTTCCTGCTCATACCCTGTCATGCGTGATACCACGATTATATAATCCCTTACCATCAGATAATCTAGTTTCGTTTTTCCCTCCGAAATCCAGCGCAAAAAAATTGCATGCTTCATTGTCGTATATTCCATTGCAATCCATTGGAACATAACTACGAGACCTTCCACATCCGAATTCGGCAGCACACTGTTGGTAAAAAATTCTGCTACAAGATAATTACGAAATAGCTTTTCATAGAAAGAAAATTCTCTTTCAAATTCTGCTAATTGTTTTTCCATTGTATTCATATCATAGCCGTCCGCAAATTCTTCCGCCAAAACTGCAATCTCTTCTAAATACTTTGTATACAATCCTTCTTTTCGGTAGTTTTCTACCAAATCCAGAAAGAGTTCATTTCCTTCATCAAAGGTATCTAATGCAGAAAATTTCATTGCATCAATCGTATCTGACAGTTCCTGTATTGTTGCTGCTTCTGTGTATTTTTTTATTACTTCTCGTATTTGAGACTCTTTATATAGGATTTCTTTTTTGAAAGCTTCCTTATTTCGTGTTCCTTTCTCCATGGTTTCCTTATTTATTCCACATATTATATAAAAAAGCATCATCAGTGTTTTGGGAATGGAAAAGTCAGGCTCCTGCAGCATATTCATTATAAATCCACGAATTTGAAATAAGGCACTTTCTTCGCCCTCTTTACCCTTTTCCTGCGATTCTCCTATGAACTCTATGTTCTCCTTTTCATTCCAAATATCAACTACCGCCGGACAACAGGATACCAATGAATATTCTTTTCGCTCTTCTGTTTCATAGGTATGCAGTTGCCTAGGGAAAACCGCACAGGTTTTTGATAAAACCTCATCTCCATACCTTGATACAAGTTTACATAATCTGTTATCGTCTAAAAAAGGGCATTTCTTATACTTATTTAATTGAACCACACGGCAGCCCTCTTTAAAAGCAGTTGCCTTAGATAAATTCAGCTTTTCCCACTTTTTATTTGTTTCATCGTCTACAGCTATCTTCCATTCCTGGCAACAGGTAAAGGAACATTTATCCGCAATACAGGAAAAAGAATCGTAATAATCTGGTTTTATCTCTCTTTGCATTTTTATCCTTTCCAATTGTCTTCACAATCGCTGCCTTGCTTTACTTTTCTTTTTTTAATGCTTATAATGTTTATAATAAAACCAATATGTTTTATACAAAAGGAGGAACTACATCATGAACTACGGAATTTCAATTGTTGCAGGTCTGTTTTTACTAATTAATGCATTCCTTGGTTTTGCAGGAAAAACACTGCCCTTTACTGGTATGAATCAGTATACCACGGATTCACTTCGAAAGCTTGCTCATATTATGTGCATCCCTGAACTGATTGCCGGTATTCTTTTCTTTGTTGCTCTATATTTTAACATGTCAGGGCATATTTCCTACCCGGCTTATTTTGTCGCAATTGGATTTCTTCTTATTTTATTTATTGCAAAAATAGTTATAAAGAAAAGGATATTAGAAAGAAATTGATGTTTTTTATAAAATTTAAATAAAAAACATCTCCAGCACTGTCTTATAACACACAGTGCCGGAGATGTTTTTTTTTAGAATTTAATGTAAAAAGCCTATGCTAAAAATTCTTTTACCTGTTTATAAATGCCTTCTGCATCTAAACCATATTTATGAACTAATTCTGCTGCCGGACCTGATTCTCCGAATACATCCTGCATACCAATCTTGCAAACTGGAGTAGGGTATTTTGCGGATAAGCAGTCACATACAGCACTGCCAAGTCCACCGATTACGGAATGTTCTTCTATGGTAACCACTTTTCCGGTTTCTTTTGCTGATGCTACGATTAAATCTTCATCAAGAGGTTTCACAGTATGAATGTTGACTACTTTTGCACTGATGCCATCTTTTGCAAGCATTTCAGCGGCATCCATTGCCTGATATACGCAAATTCCATTTGCTACCAATGTTACATCGGTGCCTTCTTTTTTCACAACACCTTTACCGATTTCAAATTTATAATCCGGGGTATCATTGATTACCGGCACTGCCGCTCTACCAAAACGGATATAGACAGGTCCTACATAATCAATTGCTGCCTTTACTGCTGCTTTTGCTTCAATATCATCACTCGGGCACATTACTACCATTCCCGGAATGGTTCTCATAAGAGCGATATCTTCGTTACATTGATGAGATGCACCATCTTCACCTACCGTAATTCCAGCGTGTGTTGCACCAATTTTCACATTTAAGTGTGGATATCCAACGGAGTTACGAACCTGCTCAAATGCACGTCCTGCCGCAAACATTGCGAAAGAGCTTACAAATGGAATCTTTCCTGTGGTTGCAAGTCCTGCTGCAATACCTACCATGTTACACTCTGCAATACCACAGTCAATATGTCTGTCTGGGAATGCTTTTTTAAAAATGCCTGTTTTAGTTGCTGCAGCTAAATCTGCATCTAATACGACCAAATTAGGATACTGTTCACCAAACTCTGCAAGTGCATTACCATAACTTTCTCTTGTTGCTATTTTTTTTACACTTTCTCCAGCCATTAGTTTGCACCTCCTAATTCTTTTGCAATTTTCTCTAAATCTTCCATTGCTACTGCATATTGCTCATCATTTGGAGCCGTGCCATGCCAGGATGCCTGATTCTCCATGAAGGATACGCCTTTACCCTTTGTGCTGTGTGCAACAATCGCGGTTGGCATTCCTTTTGTAGCTCTTGCTTCTTTAAAGGCTGCCCTTAACGCATCAAAATCATGTGCATCTACATTGATTACATGAAAATTAAAGGCTTCAAATTTCTTATCAATCGGATATGGTGAACATACATCATCAATCTTACCATCGATTTGCAATCCGTTATTATCTACGATAACAACTAAGTTATCTAATTTTCTATGACCTGCAAACATGGCTGCTTCCCAGATTTGTCCTTCCTGGATTTCACCATCTCCACATAATGCATAGGTTCTGTAATCTTTTCCATCCATCTTTGCAGATAGTGCCATACCAACGGCTGCGGAAACACCTTGTCCCAAAGAACCAGATGACATATCAACGCCCGGAATGTGTTTCATATCCGGATGTCCCTGTAAGTAGGAGCCTAAATGACGAAGTGTCTTAAGGTCTTCCACTGGAAAATATCCTCTTTGTGCCAATGTAGAGTAAAGACCTGGTGCTACATGACCTTTGGATAATACAAAGCGGTCTCTTCCTTCCATCTTTGGATTTTCAGGGTCGATATTCATTTCTTCAAAATAAAGAAATGTGAAAATATCTGCTGCTGAAAGTGATCCACCCGGATGTCCGGCTTTTGCACTATGAACAGATGTAACAATACCTTTTCGCACTTCATTTGCTGTTTTTGCGAGTTCTAAATTGTTCATGATTTTCCTCCATGTAATTATAATTATACTTCACGCTTCCTAAACATTAGAATACTATACCTGCTCTAAAGTTACAAGAGTATCGCATGTGTATTTTTTGTGCTTTTCATAGCAATTACTTGCTCTTTTTTAAATATATCAAATATTCTAATTTGTTGTGGATTGTCCATAATATGCATTTGCACCATGTTTTCTGTAATAGTGCTTATCCTGCAATTCTTGTGGTGCAGGCTTTACCTGCGAATTAATTTGTTCACAGCGTGCTGCCATTTTTGCGACTTCTTCCAGTACTACTGCGTTGTGTACCGCTTCATGTGCATCTTTGCCCCAGGAAAATGGTCCATGATTTTTGCAGAGAACTGCCGGTACTGCCATAAAATCTTTCCCTTTTTCATTATTAAAATAATCCACAATCAATAATCCGGTGTTTTTCTCATAAGCACCTTCTATTTCTTCTTTGTTCAGGCATCTCACGCATGGAATTTCTCCATACATATAGTCGGCATGTGTCGTTCCGTAACATGGAATACCTCTTCCTGCCTGTGCCCAGCTGGTAGCCCATGAAGAATGTGTATGTACTATGCCTCCGATGTCTGGGCAGGCTTTATATAATTCTACATGTGTTGCAGTATCAGAGGAAGGATTGTACTTACCTTCGATTTTTTTCCCTTCCAAATCCACAACTACCATATCATCTGGAGTTAATATGTCGTACTCAACACCCGATGGTTTAATAACAAATAATCCAGATTCTCTGTCAATACCACTTACATTGCCCCAGGTAAATGTTACCAGACCATACTTTGGCAATAGCATATTTGCTTCATATACTTCTTTTTTTAATTTTTCTAACATTTTATTCACTCTTTCCTACTCTTATCGTTTCAATCCTATTATGGTTACCATTTTAAAGCTAAGCATCTAAGCTTTCAAGGAATCAATGGCTGCTCTTTCAATTGGAAGTCCTTTTGTATAACGTGCTATAAATTTATCAAAGCCTGCTACGTCTTTTGCATCTGCTTCCATCTTTGTACCTGCCTGTCCGGCAAATACTTTATTCGTTAAGTAGTCGTCTAAAGATTCATCTGCATCTTTATTGACCATATAGGATGCCAGTAATGCGATACCCCAGGCACCACCTTCTCCTGCTGTTTCCATTACGGATACGGGTGCGTCTATTGCTGCTGCCAATATCTTCTGACCAACTCCTTTTGTCTTAAAGAGTCCACCATGTCCGAAGATTTGGTCTACTTTTACATTTTCTTCTTTTAATAGAATATCAAGACCTGTTTTCAATGCTCCTAAGGAAGTAAATAAATGGACTCTCATAAAGTTTGCCAGATTAAATTTACTTTCCGGAGTGCGGACAAACATTGGTCTGCCTTCTTCCATATTCGTAATGTGTTCCCCTGAGAAATAATTGTAAGCTAATAATCCACCACAATCTGCATCGCCTTCCAGTGCTTTATTATACAGGGTAGCAAATAATTTGGTCATATCTACTTCCACACCAAAGCTCTCTGCAAATTCTTTGAATAAGGAAACCCATGCATTCAGATCTGAAGTGCAGTTATTGCAATGAACCATACCTACCAGATTACCGCTTGGTGTGGTTACAAGGTCAATTTCCGGATATACTTTCTGCAAATCTTTTTCCAATACGATCATAGCAAATACTGAGGTTCCTGCGGATACATTACCGGTACGAACTGCTACACTATTGGTGGCTGCCATACCTGTTCCTGCATCTCCTTCCGGAGGACAAAGCGGAATACCCGCCTGCAGTTGACCGCTCACATCCAGTAATTTTGCACCTTCTGCCGTAAGCACTCCAGCATCTTCGCCTGCAACGAGTACCTCTGGTAAGATATCTCCCAGTTTCCAGCCAAATCCTTTTGCTTCATTTAGCTTATCGAACTTTTGAATCATAGTCGTGTTAAATTTCTTCGTCTGAATGTCAATCGGGAACATTCCGGAAGCTTCGCCAACCCCTAATACTTTTTTGCCGGATAATTTCCAGTGAATATAACCTGCCAGTGTGGTTTGAAAATCTATTTTAGATACATGTTCTTCCTTATTTAGAATTGCCTGATAAAGATGTGCGATACTCCATCTCTGTGGTATATGATAAGCAAACTCTTTGGTTAATGCTTCACTTGCTTCTTCCGTAATGGTATTTCTCCAGGTACGAAAAGGAACCAGAAGTTCACCGTCCTTATCAAATGCCATATATCCGTGCATCATGGCACTAAATCCAATGGCTTTAAAAGAGGTAACCGCCACATCATAATTGGCTTTTACATCTGCTATCATATTTGCATAGCAATCCTGTAATCCATTCCAGATATCCTCCAGACTATAGGTCCAGATATTATTTTCCAATCGGTTCTCCCAGTCATGGCTTCCGGAAGCAATCGGTGTATTATCAGTGCCAATCAGTACCGCTTTGATTCTGGTCGAACCAAACTCGATTCCCAGTACCGCTTTTCCATTTTCAATGCTTTGTTTTATTTCATCTTTATTCATTCCCATTCTGACATCCTCCATATACGTTTTACTTTCAATGGCTCGAACTTACAAAGTCCGAGCCAGATGAATTACGTTGTAATATTTTCTAGTTATATAACTAAGATTTATTTATAAGAAGCTGCATTCCATCTTAATTCATTCTTGAAGTTTCTAATCGTTGTGTCTTTATCAATTACAACACTTTCAATACCCATTGCAGATGCCCAGTCGACCATCTGGTCTACGGTCAAATCATAAGAGAATGCTGTATGATGTGCACCGCCTGCAAGGATCCATGCTTCTGCACCTGTTGCCAAATCTGGTTGTGGTGTCCAGAATGCCGTACCAACCGGTAATTTTGGCATTGGTCTTTCTACTTTCTTGCAATCTACTGCGTTGATTAATAAGCGGAATCTATTGCCAAGGTCAATCAAAGAGGTTGCAACTGCAGGTCCTGTCTTGGACGTAAATACAAGACGTGCCGGATCTTCTCTGTTACCCATAGACAAAGGACAAACCTTGATTCCGATTTCGCCATCTGCAACCGATGGGCAAACCTCCAACATGTGGGATTGTAAAATTCCTTCTTTTCCCGGCACTAAATTATAGGTGTAATCTTCCATCATGGAAGTTCCCTTTGCATCCTTTGTACCGGCAGTCATTAATTTCATCATACGAACCATAGCTGCAACTTTCCAGTCACCTTCTGCTCCGAATCCATATCCTTTTTCCATTAATCTCTGAATCGAAAGTCCCGGTAATTGTTTTAATCCACCAAGCATACCAAAGTGTGTAACAATGGCATGATAATTATTGTCAACTAAGAATTTCTCAATACCTATTTCCTGTTGTGCCTGCACTGCAACATGTTTCTTGAATTCGTCCAGATTACGGCCTTCATCTATAATCTTATATTTGCTGTAATATTCCTCTACCAGTGCATCGGTATCACCTTTTGAAACAGCATCTACATATTCTACTACATCATTGACACAGTAATGGTCGATTTCCCAGCCAAATTTAATCTGAGCTTCTACTTTATCGCCCTCTGTAACGGCTACATTATTCATATTATCGCCAAAACGGCAAACACGAATATGAGAAGATTCTATCACACCAATCGCTGTTCTCATCCACTCTGCCAGTTTTTCCTGAACTGCCGGGAAGGTCCAGTGTCCAACAATTACTTTTCTTTCAATGCCCATACGGCTTACGATATGACCATATTCTCTATCCCCATGTGCGGATTGGTTTTCATTCATAAAGTCCATATCAATCGTATCGTATGGAAGTTCTTCGTTAAATTGTGTATGTAAATGACACAATGGTTTTCTATATTCCTGCAACCCTATAATCCATGATTTCGCTGGTGAGAAGGTGTGCATCCAGGTAATAACACCTGCACATTCCTCATCTCCATTTGCTTCATTAAATGTTCTTCTGATTAATTCATTCGTAATTAAAGTAGGTTTCCATACAACTTCATATGGTAAAACTCCTGATTTGTTTAAATTTTCAACAATAATTTTGGAATGCTCTGCAACCTTTGCCAGACATGCATCTCCATATAAATCCTGTGAACCTGTACAAAACCAAAATTTGTAATTCTTTGCCATCTTCATTTTAATCTCCATTCTGCCGCTTAAGCGACCCTTCAAAAGGTTACAATCCCAAGTTTTATTTTATAAAATAATTATAGAACTTGTATGCACATATCTACAAGTTGTTTTTTTAGGATTATTCCCTAATTTCTGGTTCTTCGGTCTATGCAGGATTCCCTGATAATCAATTCCGGTGCTACTACGCGTGCTACCTTACTATCCTCATCTGAAATATGATTCATCTTTTCCAATAACAGCCTTGCCGCCATTTCTCCAAGCTTTTCCTTGGGATGCGCTACTGTGGTCAGTTTTATAGGACCCGATTCTGATATCAAAGAATTATCATAGCCGGTAATCGAAATATCTTCTGGCACCCTCACACCCTTTGCCTGTAGAACATGAATTACTTCCAATGCAATCTGGTCATTGTAGCAGACTACTGCATCTATCGTCCTTTTTTCAATTACAAACTGTTCCATCATAGCTGCAGGTTTTTTTGCCCTGTCCTCTGTGTGAAACGTAATAACCTGATCCGGATTATATTGTATTCCGGCTTCATTCAATGCCTGAATATAGCCTTTGTGTCGTGCAGTTCCCTGACTGTCGTCAATCTTAAATATACCAACGATATTTTTATGGCCAAGTTCAATTAAATATTTTGTCAAAAGATATGCCCCTTGTACGTCATCCATGATAATGTTGGGTCTATCTTTCATCTGTGGATATGTTCCCTGTATAAAAATATACGGAATCCCTAATCTCTCAAAGGTTTCATATAGATGCATATGTCTGCAATAAATTTCACTTTTGCTCGGTTCTATAATTAATCCATCAATATTCTTTGTCAGAATATCTTCCAGTGCTTTCGCTTCATTCTTTTGACTATTACCAGTATTTTTCAAAATAATACTGTAACCATTATCCGTTAATACGGTATCCATACCTTGTATCAGACGTGGAAAAATATAATCGGAAATATACGTGGTTACAACCGCAATATTTTTAGAGCTTACATTATTTCTCAAACGCTCCGTACAAAAAGTACCCAATCCATGGGTTGCTTCCAGCAGTCCTTCATTCTCCAAAATAGACAATGCCTTTCGAACGGTATGTCTGCTTACCTGAAATTCTTTGGAAAGCTCATTTTCGGAAGAAATTTTATCTCCCAGTTTTATCTTTCCATTTGTAATGTCATTCTTTAAGCTCTCCATTACAATATAATATTTCGCTCTGCCATTTGTCTGTGCCATAATCCACTACCCTATCATCCGTTTTTGTCTGATTCTTCTTCTGTAATCTGTTCAATCGCATCATTCTCTGCATCTACTACAGGCGTACTTTCCTCATCTGTCTTCGCTTCATCATGGTTATCCGGCTGTACATAATTGCCCTGTGACATTGCATGAATCGAAAAGCCACCAAGAGGAAGCGCAACGGCAGTAAATGCTATCATCGCCACAATGACAATGATTTTATCTTTTCCCTCTGCCGTTCCAACGGAACCAAATAGGCTATATACCGTATAAAGTAAATATACGGAAACAACGATTCTCAATATGAGAGAACCTTTTGTCACTGTTGTTCTTGTATTTTTTTCCTTGTTTCTTTCCTGATTATTCATCATTAACTCCCGTCTGCGACTTTTGGTCACGTGCAAATTTATATCTCTTTTACAGAACCACGCTCAACAATCTCTGAATCAAATTCATAATTTGCATCATAGTTTCTGTCTTTTATTACCTCAATCAAATTTTTCGCTACTTTTGTTCCTAATTTTTCCATTGGATGTGAAATAGATGTAAATGGTATTTCACTTAATTCCGATAATTCCGAATTATCAATACCTATAATGGATAATTCTTCTGGAATTCGGATTCCTTCCCTTTGGCATATTTCTTCCAAAAGAAATGCTATTTCATCATTGTAACAGAAAACAGCCGTGCAGCCTTCTATTCTGGTTAATATTTGTTTTTTTTCATCTTTTAGGTCGCGTACATATTCCGTGTCCAGCCAGATAATATTGATATCATTCAACTTCAAATCCGCTTCCAGCATCGCTTCCACATACCCTGCATAGCGTAAATGTCCCTGTCCGTCATCCGCCTTAAAAATAGCTGCAATTTTTTTATGTCCCTTTTGAATTAGATACTGTGTCACTTTCTTTCCCATTAATTTATCATTTAACGCAACATGCGGAGCCGGCAGGCTTGGATAATAACTGTTAAAGAAAATAGCCGGAATATTTCTTTTCATTATTTCTTCATAAAACATAAGATTTGGATTCGGAAGTGCACTTTTTGTCGCTTCTACAATCAATCCATCAATATTATTTTTTTCTAATATATTTTGTATAATATCTCGTTCACGTTCAATTTTATTATTGGTAAAGGCTATCTGCACCATGTATCCTTCTTTTGATAATATTTTCTCTATTCCTTTTATAATATTGGGGAAAATATAACTATCTACATAGGTACTGATAACCGCTATATTCATTGTTTTTTCCCCTGAAGACGCACCTAAAGCAGTGCCACTTATATAAGTGCCACTTCCTTGTATACGTGTCAGGAAATTTTGTTGCTCCAGTACTGCAATCGCATGACGAACCGTTTGTCTACTCAAATGAAACATTTCACTTAATTCATTTTCAGAGTATAATTTATCTCCTGGTTTTAATTCCTTCTTATTTATTCTATCCTGTACCCAATTCACTATTTCCAGATACTTCGGTTTTCTTGTCCTCATTTTATCTAATAGGGCTGCCCATTCAGGCAGCCCTTCCCCACAATCCAAAATCCTTTAATATTTATTAACCTTTTTTACGTTTCGATAATAAATCCACGGTAACAGCACCTAATAATACAGCACCTTTTACGATTTTCTGAATATCAGTTGACCAGCCATACAGGGACATACCATTATTCAGAATACCCATAATGAAAGCACCTACAACTGCTCCGATGATCGTACCAACGCCACCTGCTGTAGCAGCACCACCGATATAACAGGAAGCAATTGCATCCATTTCAAATCCGTCACCAGCCTTTGGAATAGAGGAACCATTACGTGCACAAAGCACGATACCTGCAACTGCACTTAAGATACCCATATTGGTATATACCCAGAAGAATACTTTTTGCGTATTAATACCGGATAATTTTGCAGCTTTTGCATTGCCACCCAATGCATAAATCTGACGACCTGCAACTGTTTTACTTGTAATAAAGTGATAAATTGCTACCAAAACGCCCATAATCAATAATTGAAAAGGAATACCATTATAACTTGCTAATTTATAAAATACAAAAAACTCAATTCCGATAATTACTACCAGTTTAACGGCTGTCTGCCATAATGGGTTTAATGCAAAACCATATTTTTGTTTTGTTTTCTCATTTTTAAACTCAGATAAGATAATCAATACTGCTGCCACGATAGCAACAATGATACTGATAATATCAATCTGTCCAGCACCAAATGGTACCTTTATAGTCGGGAGGAAACCGGCACCAATATATGTATAATTGGTTGGAAGAGGCCCCTTAGTCTGTGCCTGTAAAACGGTATAGGTAAGGCCACGTCCCATAAGCATGGTTGCCAGTGTTACGATAAATGGCGGAATCTCCAGCTTTGCTACAAAGAAACCAACAAACACACCGGAAAGTAAACCTACAGCTAATGCCACGAGGATTGCAATCCACATATTTGCTTTATAATCAATCATTAAGATACCTACAAAAGCACTGCTTACCGCTACGATAGATCCTACACCAAGGTCAATGTTACCGGTCAGTACACAGAGTAACATACCAACTGCCAGGATAACTACGTATCCATTCTGCATAATCAGGTTATTAATGTTCATAGGGGATAAGTTCGATCCCTTTGTTAATACTGAAAAAATCAAGAATACTGCAATCAATACCAGCACCATGCCGTATTGTTTCATGTCAAGATTTACTCTTTTTTTCTTTTCCATGTCTATTCATCCTTTCTGTTATGAGCCATTATGCACTGCATAATACCTTCTTGTGATAATTCTGACTTATCTAGTTCACCTGCTATCTTTCCTTCATTGATAACGTATACACGGTCACAAGTTCCGATTACTTCAGGCATTTCTGATGAAATAACAATAACAGCTTTTCCTGCCTTTGCTAATTCGTTGATAACACAATATATTTCGTATTTTGCACCTACATCAATACCACGAGTTGGCTCATCCAGGATAAGTACATCCGGCTGTGTAAGCATCCACTTTGCAAGAACTACCTTCTGTTGATTACCACCGGATAAGGAACCGACAGACTGGTCGATAGAATTTGCCTTGACATTAATTTTCTTTTTATATTCTTCAGCTGATACAATTTCATCGTTCTCATTTACGATACCGTTTTTAGAGAAAAAATTGCGAAGTGCTGCCATAGTCATATTTCCTTTGATGCTGTCAATCAATACAAGACCGTATTGTTTTCGATCCTCTGACACATAAGCCAGCTTATTATTGATTGCATCTTTTACTGTTTTTAGATGCACTTCTTTTCCATTGATCTTCGTTTGGCCTGATATCTTCTGTCCATATGATCTGCCAAAGATACTCATGGCAAGCTCTGTTCTGCCTGCTCCCATCAGTCCTGCAAATCCCACAACCTCGCCAGCCTTTACATGAAAGTCAACATCTGAGATAATCTGTCTGTCTGGATCGTCTGGATGAAATACATTCCAATTACTTACTTCAAATATAGTGTCACCGATTGTAACACCCTCTCTTGTAGGATAACGATTGGTAAGTTCACGGCCTACCATACCTTTAATGATTCTGTCTTCCGAGAAATCATCTTTTCCTTTAATTAACGTTTCAATGGTTTTACCATCTCGAATAACGGTAATTGCATCTGATACATAACTAATTTCATTTAATTTATGAGAAATAATAATACAGGTAATGCCTTGTTTCTTTAATTCCAGCATGATTTCAAGAAGCTGTTTACTTTCTTCATCATTTAATGCTGCTGTTGGCTCATCCAGAATAAGTAATTCAACCTTTTTTGCCATTGCCTTTGCAATTTCAATTAATTGTTGCTTTCCTACACCAAGAGAATTAACAGGAATATTGACATTTTCACTGCCAAGTCCTACTTTTTCCAGCATTTCATGCGCTTTGCTTCTGGTTGCTGTCCAATCAATCACTCCTTTTACAGAGGTTTGCTCATTTCCCAGAAATACATTTTCAGCAATAGACATATATGGGCTTAATGCTAACTCCTGATGTATAATTACAATTCCTTTTGTTTCACTTGCTTTAATATTATGAAACTGGCAGGTTTCTCCATTATAAACAATGTCGCCACTATATGTTCCGTATGGATATACACCGGACAATACGTTCATTAATGTTGACTTTCCAGCACCATTTTCACCACAAAGTGCGTGAATCTCCCCGCGTTTTACTTTTAGATTAACATCATCCAAAGCTTTTACACCGGAGAATTCTTTTGTTATGTGATTCATTTCCAAGATATAATCAGACATTCTCTCAGCTCCTTTTTGCTCTAATAAATACGATTGTAAGCACATTTTAGAAAAAAGGTGGCGGCAATGACGCCGCCACCTTCCTATAAGACAATTGTGATTACTCAGCTAATTGTTCTTCTGTGTAGTATCCACCATCAACGATGATTTCTTTGTAGTTATCTTTATCTACTGCAACTGGTGTGCAAAGGTATGAAGGAACTACTAATTTACCATTGTTGTATTGCTCTGTATCATTGATTTCTGGTTCAGCACCTTGCATAACTGCCTGTACCATAGTTACACATTTCTCAGCCAAAAGACGAGTATCTTTGTAGATAGACATTGTCTGTGTACCTGCGATAATGTTCTTTGTAGCCATAAGTTCTGCATCCTGTCCTGAAATTAATGGCCAGTTATCAGCTGTATATCCAGCACCCTCAAGAGCTGCTTTACATCCATAAGCGAAACCATCAAATGCAGTTGCGCAGATGTCAAGATCTTCATCAGCATAGAAACCTGTTAAGTAGTTTTCACAGTTTTGTTGAGCTGTTTCCTGTGACCATCTTAAGATACATGTATCGTCGAAAGATGTTCTACCTGATTTACATACTAATGTGCCGTCATCAAGGTATGGCTGTAATACTTCTAACAAACCATCGTATAACATTTTTGCATTGTTATCATCTGGTGAGCCCATGAAGAATTCAATTGTATAAGATTCGCCAGCATCTTTTGCTGCTGCTAAACCTTTTGCTTCTTCAATGTATTTACCGATTGCTGTACCAACACCTTTGTTATCAAATGTTGCATAGTAGGAAACAGCATCTGTATCCATTAACAAACGATCATAAGCAATAATTGGAATACCTGCTTCTTTTGCCTGTGCTTCAACATTTACTAATGCAGAAGAGTCGATAGATGCGATAACTAAGCAGTTAGCTCCGTTAGCGATCATATTTTCAATTTGTGATACCTGAGCCTGAACATCATCTTCTGCATATTGAAGGTCTACTTCATATCCAAGTGATTCCAGTTGTTTCTTCATGTTAGCGCCATCGTTAATCCATCTCTCTGATGATTGTGTAGGCATTGCTACACCAATTTTTCCGCCTTCTGTTGTAGCTGCGGCTGCTTCTGTTGCTGCTTCTGTTGAGTCTGCTGCTGCATCTGCTGCAGGAGCTTCTGTTGCTGCTGTGTCTGTAGTTGCTGTTTCAGCTTTACTGCCACATCCAACTAACATGGTTGCCACCATTGATACACAAAGGATAGCACTTAATAATTTTCTTTTCATTTTAATTTCCTCCCTAGAATAAAATTAAAGAACTTGTATTTACAATCTGTACAATTTGTACAGTTTTGTACCTTTTAATAGGTATTTCGCATTTTTTTGATATATTATAAGTATTTTTTATTTTTCTTTCTTTTTGTTTTAGTATCTTTTGTGCAACCCGTATACAAATACTAATTTTGTTTGGTTGATTTAGTAAT
>JAQUYA010000180.1 GCA_028692055.1 Lachnospiraceae bacterium
GGTGGATTTTATGGGAAGGATATTGCTATAAAAGCAACAACTTCAAAAAAACAGTCTGCAATTTATTATACCGAGGACGGGTCAGAACCGGATAGAGAAACGAATGAGCATACCAAATTCTATTCGGAACCGATATCATTGAAGGCAGAGGAAGGGCTGCAAGTAACCATATTGAAATTTATTGCTTATGATGCGCTGGGAAATGCCACCGAAGTATCTACAAATACCTATTTTATGGAAAAAAGTGTACAAAATCGTTTTGATACACTGGTAATCAGTGTATCTACGGATAAAGATAATCTATATGGCTATGAAAATGGGATTTTTGTAGAAGGAAAACTGCGCGATGAGTACCTTGCAGAAAATCCAGATGCGGAATTGAAATATAATTCTCCTGCAAATTATAATCTGCGAGGAAAGGAGAGTGAACGAGAGGCACATATAGAAGTATTCCAATCAGATGGCACCCGTGTAATTACACAGAATGGTGGGATACGAACATCAGGAAACTTTACCAGAACCTCAGAACAAAAATCTTTTAAGATCTATGCAAGAGGTGAATATGATGCAAAGAAAAAGTTTCTATTTCCTTTCTTTACCGATGCAAATAATGAAAATACAGGAGTGATAGCGACAGAGTATGACTGCATTAAAATAAGAAATACAGGAAACGACAGACTGGAAGCATTTATCAGAGATGAATTGGCAATGAGGCTGGGAGCGGATGCCGGAATGCAGGACACACAGTATGTCAGACCGGTAAGCGTGTTTATCAATGGTACTTATCAGGGGTGTTACTGGATTCATAGCTGCTATGATGAAGAATACTTTAAAGGAAAGTATGGAGAGTATGAGGGTAATATGGTGGTAATTGGCTCAGGAGAAACGGAGATGGAGTCAGATACTAGTGATACATTGGTGAATCAGTACGCGGAGGAATATACACAGCTTTATGATACATACAGTGCAATGGATTTAACAGTCGATGCAAATTATGAAGAATTAAGTAAAGTCATTGATATCGATAATTATTTGCGCTATTTCGCGCTGGAAATACTTATGGATAATCAGGACTGGCCTTATAATAATGAAAAGGCATACCGCTATGTAGATGACAATCCTGATCATTATATTGCAGACACAGTCTTTGATGGTAGATACCGTTATCTAATCTATGATATCGACACGTCCATGGGACATGGCTACATTGCAGACAATATAGGCGCAGACGAAAGCTTTGAAAGACTGCAAAAATGTCTGGATGAAGAATACAATTATGCACCGCTATTCGCTGCACTGATGAAACGGGAAGATTGTAGGCAGACTTTTATAACCGATGTTTGTGATATGATGAATGGGGCGCTGTCCTACGGGAATGTAAATACCGTTCTGGAAGAAATGCAAAGAGAACGTGAAAACGAGATGGCAGCATATATTGCAGAAAGCGTAAAAAATGAAAATCTGACCGATATTTCAGACTATTATATACATATGCAAATGGATTGTATCAAGGCATGGGCAAAGGTTACTCCGGAAAATATGCGGAGGAATATACAGCAATTATGGAATCTGGGAGAACAGTATGAATTAAATGTTTTTTTGCCAATGAATACCTATGCATGTATAAATTCTGTTGAAGCAGATTTTAATGGATTTAGTGGGATCTATTTCAAAGGTAATGAAGTTACAATAAAAGCCAAGGTTCCTTCTGGAAAAAAGTTTGCCTATTGGCGCGTGAATGGAACAAAGTATTATTCGTATACCATCACTATAAATGAGGATATGATTGCAAATGGAAAGAGCTATGTGAGCTTATACGTGGAAGATAATGAAGCCGGTTCACTGGATATCCGTTCTGTATGTGCAAAAGGAGAAAATGATTATTTTATCTTAAGAAATAATACATTGCATGATATCAGTACAAAGGGATATTATGTGATGGATAAGGACAAGGCATCACATATCTATTATTTACCAGAAATGAATGTGAAAGTGGGCGAGTATGTGCGTGTGAACTGCGCAAATTGCCTTGATGAGGAAGCGGAACTTTTAGGACAGGTTGGATTTTCTCTTTCAGCAGAAGAAAACCTGACCTTGTGTAATGATAAACAGGGAAAAATCGAATCTGTTGTAATTCCAAAATTAGCACTGGATTCCGGGCTTTATTATAAAGATGACCTGACAGGAAACTGGATAGAAAGAGAAAATGAAACAGAACGAAAGAAAATGCAGCTGGTTAATCCGATGATTTATGAAAAATAAATCATCGGATTTTTTTAAAAAATATTGACAACAAAAGAATAATTGCTATAATGAACATATGAACAAACATTCATATGAAAAACAAAGAGAATGTTTCTCTCGAATGTTCACAGAAGGGAGTAAGGGTGAAAAAAATAGTAGATTTCGAGCCGATTTTAACTAAGGGTTTTTAAAACCCATTTTTAAAAACGCTTTTATTTTAAATTTAGTTATCGTTGCATTTAACTAATAAAGAAATGTCATAGCC
>JAQUYA010000085.1 GCA_028692055.1 Lachnospiraceae bacterium
TAATTAAGAATAAAATTAATCCCCATATGTCAAAACCAAATCTATATTTTTTCTCCATCTATGTCCTCTGCAAATTCAAATTGAACAAAATCGCTGCGCGATGGCCTACCAGGGCTGTGGCGCAGTTTTTGTCTTTCACTAAAAAGTAAATAGGCAGTAGAAATTCTTTCTGACATTTGATATCGTAAAGTTACCACACAAAACAATTCAATACAGAAGGACACCACTGCCTATGAAAAGAATAACATTAGACTGCTTTTCTGACAAGCGGTTTTATGACGCCAATGCTCCTCCATAAATGTAGTGATGATTATAACTATTATTACACTTTTATGGAGGACTTTTTATGTACAACGAAATATACAAATTAATCAAAGAAACTGCTTCTAAGCGTAATCTTAAAGACTCGACTGTAGATGCATACTGTGTTACTATTCATCACTTTATGGAGTCCATTGGAAAAACCACTTTAGACGATTTAACGATTCATGATGTTGATGTTTTTTTGTCAGAAAAACGTTTAGTAGGTATTGCACCACAGACTTACAATCATTATTTATCAGCAATCCGTTTCCTATATAAACGTTTGCTAAAAATATATCTGGATGAGGATGATTTTCCACGTATGAAGAATGATATCCATCTTCCAATTGTTCTTTCAAAAGACGAAATAGATGTCATTCTAAATGCAACTACGAATTTAAAGCATAAAACAATTCTTGCCACCATGTATTCTGCCGGACTACGTGTATCTGAAGTCACTCATTTACATTACTGTGACATTTCGAGAACGAGTAAATCTATTCATGTCAGAGATACCAAAAGCAGGAATGAACGTTATACACTTCTTGCTGATCGTACACTTGATTTACTTACAAAATACTGGTTTGAGTATGGAAAGCCAATGGATATTTTATTTCCTAGTGAACATACTGGAAGCTATATTCGTACCGATAGTCTAAATCAACTCATTAAAACAAGTGCAAAAAAAGCAGGTATTACCAAAAAAGTTTCTTCTCACTGCTTTCGTCATAGCTTTGCGAGCCACCTTTTAGAGTCCGGTTGTGATATCAAATATATCCAATCTCTTTTGGGACATAGAGATCCAAAATCAACAGAAGTGTATCTTCATGTTAGTAATAAAACACTCTTGGGGCTCCGTAGTCCCTTTGATACTGTGGAGGTGAAGCATGAATAAGCCAACAGTACAGGATATTTTTATGCGGTTTTATCCCAAATATCTTGAAAAATATACTCCATCTCCTATTCAGCATAAGGTAAGTAACTGTATCATTAACTGTAAGACCGGCGCCTATGGTGCTAACATAAGTGTTTGTGAGGATTGTGGTAGTATTCAGATTCATTATAATTCTCTGTATGCTGCAGCTTCAGCTACACTTACTGAGTTAGCTCATGACACAAAATATCTTGGTGTAAAAATTGGATATCTTTTTATTCTTCATACATGGGGCTCTGAAATGAATTATCATCCACATATCCATGCTATAGTTTTGGGTGGTGGTCTAGATTCCAAGAACCAGTGGAAGGATAATGGCTCTGAGTTCTTCTTGCCGATTAAAGTTATTTCTAAAGTGTTCAAAGGAAAGTATCTGCAAATGATAAAAGAACTTTGGAAAAGCAAAGAACTTTCCTTTTATGGCAGTTCTGAAAAGTACCGCAATAATTACACCTTTAAAGAAATGATCGATTCATGTTACAAAAAGGAATGGGCTCCCTACTGCAAAAAAACTTTTCATAATGCCGAAACTGTAATAAAGTATCTTGGAAAATATACTCACCGTATTGCCATTAGTAATCATAGAATTATTAGCATGACTGACGATAATGTTACTTTTTCCGTTAAGGACTATCGAAATGAAGGACATTGGAAAACTCTTACTCTTTCGGGAGAAGGTATGCGCCATTATGGATTATTAGCAACAAGGACAAAAAGTAAGCAGTTGCCTCTTTGTCGAAATCTCTTAGGCTGTAAGAAATATATTTCCGAAATGAGAAACATGAATAACGTTGAAATTCTTAAATACTTATGGAATGTTGATGTTTGTTCCTGTAAGAATTGTGGTGGTCATTTGACTTCCCAGCAAACTAGATACCCTATGCGCATTTAAATTTCAGCAATTTAATATCTTTAAAAAACTTCCTTCTGGAGGTTTATTTGTGATGCTGAAAAGGAACTTTTTTCACAAATACTAGGATGCTTTCATCTAATTTAAAATAAAACTTTTCCAGATAGGCAAGATTGAAAGTACATAGAAATGCGAATCCCAGACACGACATTGTTCAATAAAGGAAAATCGAAATTAGGGCAAACGACAGGGCAGTTTATTATAATCTGTAAACTGCTTTATCGTTTACCCTAACATCGATTGGTTCCTAAGCAATTTTTCTAATTCATTATACCAACACCAAAATAATCATAGCTACCTTCATAGCCCCATCCCACTAATCTCACAAAAACTTTCCACATAAAAAGTGTCCGCTATCAGCCATCAAAGCCAACAACGGACACTCCGTATTTTATATTAATCTATTATTTTGCAACTCACACGCAAACTAGCCGTATCTTTCCTAGTTTTCATTCATCTTTGCAAGCTTTGCAGCTTGGTCGGCCGCGATTAGGCTATCGATGATTTCCTGAATATCTCCGTTCATAATCTTATCCAGCTTATACAGGGTAAGGTTAATTCTATGGTCCGTAACACGACCCTGCGGGAAGTTATAGGTTCTGATTTTCTCAGAGCGGTCACCGGTTCCTACCTGACTTCTACGTAATTCTGCCTCAGCATCCTGTTTCTTCTGCAGCTCCAAATCATATAACTTGGTACGTAATAGGGCAAATGCTTTTGCTTTATTCTGTATCTGTGATTTCTCTGTCTGGCTGTAAATTACAATACCGGTAGGCATATGAGTCAAGCGTACCGCGGAATCAGTGGTATTGACACACTGTCCACCTGCTCCGGAAGCACGGCATACATCGATACGAATATCAAGGTCGTTAATCTCCACATCTACATCCTCAGCCTCTGGCATAACAGCTACCGTAATGGTTGAGGTATGAATACGTCCACCAGATTCTGTCTCTGGTACACGTTGTACACGATGAACACCGGATTCATATTTCATCACCGAATACGCACCCTGTCCATTTATCATAAAGCTGACACTCTTCATACCACCGATGCCTATTTCTTCACATTCTACTACTTCTACCTTCCAGCGTCTGTTTTCCGCATAATGCACATACATACGGTATACTTCTGCTGCAAAAAGAGCTGCCTCATCACCGCCTGCACCTGCACGAATTTCGATAACTACATTCTTATCATCATTTGGGTCCTTTGGTAATAGCAGAATCTTCAATTCATTTTCTAACTCTTCAATGCGTTTCTTTGCGTCATTTAATTCTTCTTTTATCATTTCACGCATTTCTTCATCGGATTCACTCTCTAATAAAGAAACACTGTCCTCTACGTCCTGGTTGCGTTGTTTATATTCCTTATAGGCTTCCACAATTGGGGTAAGTTCACTTTGTTCCTTCATCAACGCACGAAACCGATCCTGATTGTTCGCTACGGTAGGCTCACTCAGTTCACCCATTATTTCTTCTAATCGAATTAACAAATCTTCTAATCTATCAAACATCTAATAACCTTGCCTTTCAAATGCAATTTCCAGTTCCTTTTATTTCGCTCCCTTTGCTTTCCTGTTCTTTCAGAAGCTGTCGCTACAAGTGTCCCAGGACAACACGATTCAATCCTGCAAGGTCTTTGATTACCCTTACTTCCTTAAATCCATTTTGTTCCATTAATTGCTGTACGGATTCACCCTGGTCATACCCGATTTCAAAGAGTGCATAGGCTCCACCCTTCAGATACTCCTTACATTCTGTCATAATCTTACGATAAAAGTATAGTCCATCTTCCATTCCATCCAAAGCCAGCATAGGTTCATGTTCTTTGACTTCCGGCATCAGACTCTTTATTACTTCGGTCTGTATATAGGGTGGGTTGGATACGAATATATCAAACGTTCCGTTTACCTCATCAAATAAATTACTTTTTATAAAAGTTGCTTCCAAACCTAGTTTATCCGCATTTTCCCGTGCAACCTCGAGTGCCTCTTCTGAAATATCCACACCCACGCCAATACAATCATTGGTATACTTTAACAGACTTAATAAGATGCAACCGGAACCGGTGCACATATCCAGAATATGCATACCATCATGTACCTGCAGCATTGCTTCCTCTACCAGGCACTCGGTATCCTGCCGTGGTATTAATACATGCTTATTTACTTTAAATTCTAATCCCATAAATCCCTGTGTTCCAATAATATGCTGCAGGGGAATATGCCGTTCCCGCTTTGCAACTGCCTGCTGGTAAGCTTCATATTCTGTTTCCGTAACTTCACGGTCACCATGTGCCAGCAAATCATTACGGTTGGTGTGACAAACAAATTCCAGCAGCAGCCTTGCATCTATCTTTGCATTTTCTATCTGTTTTGCTTCCAGTTTATGTAAACCTTCCGCATATACTTTCGTATAAATCATATACCCATTACCTTCTATTTAAACTTCTTTTTTCTCAGAATCAATGGCGGCTACTATTTCCTCCGCTTCCGCATCTTCAGGAGGAACATCTTCCAGCCAGGTATCATCCACTTCATATCCGAACGTTTCTTTGAGATATGCTTTCCAGTCAAATACCGCTTCTACAGAAGCAATCGCTACCTCTACCATATCCTTATCCGGTTCTCTGGTGGTTAACCTCTGCAGCCACATACCCGGAGCCGAGATAATACGCACTATAATATTATTACTTCTGCCCGCCAGGCGAATTATTTCATAAGAAATGCCCGCAATTACCGGAATCAATGCAATACGGATTACTACACGAAGCACTGGATTCTGCACCCTGATAAAGAAAAACAGAACCACACTTACAAACATGACAAATAACATAAAACTGGTACCACAGCGCTTATGTTGTTTGGAGCTTCTCATAACATTGTGCACCGTTAATGGACGACCTTTTTCGATACAGTTGATGCACTTATGTTCCGCACCATGATATTGATAGACACGTCGAATATCCTTCATCGCCGAAATGGCAACAATATACAGTACAAAAATCAGAATACGCATAACCCCTTCTATAATCGCCAAAAGAGACATATTCCGAACAAATTTATTTAATAAAGAAGATAAGAAATATGGTAAAATCATAAAGATAGCAATTGCCATCACAATCGAAAAAGTAATTGTAATTCCCATCAGTATCTTCTCTGTCTTATCCTTAAACAATTTATTCATAGCCTTATCTGTTTTGGTTTCTTCCCCCTCTTCTTCATAAAAAGAAGAAGAAAATGTCAATGCCTTCATACCAAGCACCAGGGAATCTATAAAATTAAAAGTACCTCTGACAAATGGTGTCTTTTTCAAAGCATTTCCCGGTAATATGCCTTCGAATTCTTCCGTCGTAACCTCAATTTCACCATCTGGTTTTCGAACTGCAACCGCATAGGTATCTTTATTTTTCATCATAACGCCTTCCAGAACGGCCTGACCACCAATTCCCGAATAACGTGCTTTTCTTGCTTTTCTCATTTTAATAACCATGCCTTTCTCTCAGCATGTGAAAACTTATTTCCACACTTTGCTCCTGTCTATAAGCAATTGCAACATATATTGCACAAAACTTTCTATTACGAAAAATAAGGTTGAGATAATTAAACCTCAACCTTTTCTGCACTAACCTATTTGCTTGCAACACCATATTTCTTATTGAATTTATCAATACGTCCATCAGCTCTAACAGACTTTTGTTGTCCTGTGTAGAATGTGTGACATTTTGAACAAACTTCAACGTGGATTTCAGGTTTTGTTGATCCAGTTACGAATGTGTTACCACAGTTACATGTTACAGTTGCCTGATAATAATCAGGATGAATTCCTTCTCTCATTTCTTTCACCTCTCTATAATAAATCTTTATAATTGTTTCGTTCTCATCTCATAAACAGCTTGTTTATTGTAGCATATATAAATTTGGTATGCAAGTACTTTTTTGCAGAATCATTGAATGATGATATGTGATATTATATAAATTTAATTTTTTTAACTGTGTTTACAAATTCAGTATTTGTCTTTGTTCTTGCAAACATGTCCAAAATCTTATCTACTGCCTCTTCTGACTTCATTCCGTTTAATGCCTTACGCATAATATTAATTGCTTCCAATTCGTCCGGTGTCAATAATAAATCTTCTCTTCGTGTACCCGATTTTGGAATATCAATCGCTGGGAACACACGACGTTCTGATAATTTTCTATCAAGAACCATTTCCATATTTCCGGTTCCTTTAAATTCTTCGTATACTACGTCGTCCATTTTGCTTCCTGTTTCAACCAATGCAGTTGCCAATATGGTAAGGCTTCCACCTTCGCGCATATTTCTTGCTGCACCAAAGAAACGTTTTGGCATATGAAGCGCTGCCGGGTCAAGACCACCGGATAAGGTACGTCCACTTGGTGGAACGGTAAGGTTATAGGCTCTTGTCAAACGTGTAATACTGTCTAATAGAATCATCACATCTTTTTTATGCTCTACCAGACGTTTTGCTCTCTCGATAACCATCTCGGATACTCTTTTATGGTGTTCCGGCAGTTCATCAAAGGTAGAATAGATAACCTCAACATTAGGACCTTCGATTGCTTCACGGATATCGGTTACTTCTTCCGGGCGCTCATCAATTAACAGAATAATCAGATGCATGTCCGGACTGTTCTGTTTGATTGATTTCGCTACTTCCTTTAATAAAGTAGTTTTACCTGCCTTTGGAGGTGATACAATCATACCCCTTTGTCCTTTACCAACCGGACTCATCAAATCCATAATACGCATGGATACCGTTGCACCCTGTGTTTCCAAACGCAATCTTTCATTTGGAAAAATAGGGGTCATATCTTCAAAGTTCTTTCTCTTCCCAGCAATTTCCGGCGGCAAATTATTAATCTTCTTTACAAATAATAGGGCACTGAATTTTTCACTCTGCGTCTTTATTCTTGTATTTCCATCAATAATATCGCCCGTCTTCATATTAAAACGACGTATCTGGCTTGGTGCTACATATACATCATTTTCACCCGGCAAGTAATTTGCACAACGGATAAATCCATAGCCATCCGGCATTACTTCCAAAATGCCGTGTGCGGATATTCCACTGTCTAAATCAGCCGGATATTTATCTTCGTCTTCTTTCTTAGTTTCTTCCTTCTTGGTGTCTTTTTCCTCACCTGATTTGGTTAACACCATTTTCAGTTCTACTTCTTTCCCCTGCAGTTTATCCTTTTCGTCTGCCTCAAGCATTGCTTCAATTAAATCTCCCTTTTTTAAAGAAGTGGCTCCTTTAATCTCACGTGTTTTTGCAATTTCACGCAAATCAGCGAGTGCAAGTGATTCATATTTTTCTCTCATATATAACCATACCTTTCGCATTGTTTCTATTTCTATTACTTCTATTACACTTTAGTTCTCTATATCTTAGTACTTTTATAACTCAGTACATTTATATCTATTTTCTCTGCTTCAATAAACTGTCCAGCGTTTCTCTAACATAAAAAATATGTAATTGTAAATCTATATTTTCCTTTTACTTTATGTCCTTATTTATGTGGGAAGTAAAACAGATATGTCTTTCGAATTGTTTTTTACCTTTTCCATTATATAATACTTTATACAAAATGAAAAGTAAATTTTTTATTGACTTTACGCTTGAAAGTCAAATACAAATATTATATGATTGGTAAGGACTATTAATGGAATCTGTTATTATAGAATATAAAGCGAGGGAAAAGAGTATGACTACAAACGAAAAAGCTTTAAAACTCCACGAAGAATGGAATGGTAAACTTGAAATTGTTTCCAAAACTCCGGTTAAATCCAGAGAAGATCTATCTTTGGCATATACCCCGGGTGTTGCGGAACCATGTAAGGTAATCGCTGCCGACAAAGAAGCTGCTTACAAATACACCATGAAAGCAAATACAGTTGCAGTTGTCTCTGATGGTAGTGCCGTTCTTGGTCTTGGCAATATCGGTCCCTACGCTGCTATGCCAGTTATGGAAGGAAAGGCAGTTCTTTTCAAAGAATTTGGTGGCGTAAATGCTATTCCAATCTGTCTTGACACACAGGATACCGAAGAAATCATTAAAGCAGTCACTTATATTGCTCCTGCATATGGCGGAATCAATCTGGAAGATATTAGTGCACCCCGCTGTTTTGAAATTGAAGAAAGATTAAAAGAAATCCTAAATATTCCAGTATTTCACGATGACCAACATGGTACTGCCATTGTCGTACTTGCAGGTATCATCAATGGTCTTAAGGTCGTAAAAAAGCAAAAAGAAGATTGTAAGGTAGTGGTTAACGGTGCCGGCAGTGCAGGTGTTGCCATTACAAAACTACTAATTACTTATGGTTTTAAAAATGTCATCATGTGTGATAAAGTGGGTGTGGTATCCAAATCAACGGAAGGTCTTAACTGGATGCAGCTTAAAATGACTGAAATCACAAATCCAAATAATGAAACCGGTTCTTTAGCGGACGCTTTAAAGGGTGCCGACATTTTTGTTGGTGTTTCCGCTCCAAATATTGTAACCCCTGAAATGGTTTCTTCTATGAATAAGGATGCTATTCTCTTTGCAATGGCAAATCCAGTACCGGAAATTATGCCTGATGTAGCAAAGGCTGCTGGTGCCAGAGTCGTTGGAACCGGACGTTCTGATTTTCCAAATCAGGTAAATAATGTAGTCGCATTTCCAGGCATCTTCAAGGGTGCCCTCGAAGGACGTGCAACGCAGATTACAGAAGAAATGAAATTAGCCGCTGCTCTTGCAATTGCCAATCTCGTTCCAGACGATGCATTAAATGAAGATAATATTATGCCTGAGGCCTTCAATCCGGCCGTTGCTGATGTTGTTGCAAATGCTGTCAAATCACACATTAAATAATGCAAAGGATTCTAATGCAAGGCATACAAAACATGCAGAAAGTACAAATAAGAGAAGCACAAAATAAAAATACAAATACTACTTCAAGAGAATGGCATGGTAAACCCTACTATTCTCTTGATTCATATTGCAAGAATACTTATGGGGAAAAAGTATATAAGATTGCTTTGGATGCTGGAATGACTTGTCCAAACCGCGATGGCAAATTGGATACGCGTGGATGTATTTTCTGCAGTTCCGGTGGAAGTGGCGATTTTGCTGCTCAATCTGCAGTTCAAATAACTGCCTCTTCTACACATTCCCAGAGAATTGAAGACTCCATACAAGCACAGCTTCTACAGGGAAAGGAACTTTTTAACGGAAGAATTACCTCAGGCAAAAAATTATCTGCCAAAAAAACAGGGCATTCCTTTATTGCTTACTTCCAATCCTATACGAATACCTATGCATCTGTTTCTTATCTGTATGAAGTATTTCATGCTGCACTCAGTGATACTTCCATCATAGGTATCTCCATTGGCACAAGGCCGGATTGCATTTCCACAGATACCTGTGCGCTGTTTTTGAAATTACGTCAGGAGTTCCCGCATAAGTTTATCTGGATTGAACTTGGATTACAGACCATCCACGAGCAGACCGCTGTCTATATTCGTCGTGGCTATCCATTATCCTGTTTTGAAGCCTGTATACAGCTTTTACGCGCTTATGACATTCCTGTCATTGTGCATGTCATTCTTGGTCTTCCAGGTGAAACCCATGAAATGATGTTGGAAACCATTCACTATCTGAATCACTGCAATATCCAGGGAATTAAATTGCAACTACTGCATGTATTACAAAATACGGACCTGTGTATAGAATATCAGAAGCATGTATTCACAACACTTACCAGGAATGCATATATTGACCTCGTTATCTCCTGTCTTGAACATTTATCCCCTGATATTGTCATTCATCGCGTTACAGGAGATGGTCCAAAGAATCTTTTAGTTGCTCCATTATGGAGCTCCGATAAACGAAGAGTTCTGAATACCCTTCATCAGGAAATGAAACAAAGAAATACACAACAAGGAAAGGCATGGCTACCATCATGAATCAAGATGCAATAACTGTTTATAAATTAATCGTCCTCTATATGTTAAACCGCGTAAACTTCAAGCTTACCAAAACGCAGGTCGATGACTTCATCTTAGAAAAAGAGTATACCAATTACCTCACCTTACAACAGGTAATTGCCGAACTTATAGATACCAGTCTCATCATAGCAAAAACCATTCGAAACCGCACACTCCTGTCTATTACGGACGAAGGAAAAAATACTCTTTCCTTTTTTAAGAATAGACTCAGTGATGCTATTAAAGATGACATTGATGCCTACTTAAGAGAAAATTCATTAGAACTACGCAATGAAGTATCTGTTTTATCCGATTATTATAAATCCACCAGTGGTGAATATGAGGCACATCTAGTTGCCAAAGACAAGGAACTCGTCCTCGTAGATTTAAAATTATCCGTACCAATAGAGGAAATGGCTGTTTCCATCTGTGAAAACTGGACGACCAAAAACCAATTGATTTATAAATACTTAACGGAAGAATTATTTTAATAATTCTTCCGTTACCTTTCCATCTACCTGACCCAAATCAACCTTCAGTAATTCGGCGAGTGTCACCCCTATATCACACAGGTTCATCCTTTTTATCTGTACGCCTTCCTGAATACCACAACCCATTGCCATGAAAAATGTTTTATATCCCTCTGCATTTGGAAAAAAACCATGCGTTGCTTTCATTTTTCCCTCTTTCATATCACTGACCATTTCAGTCAACTTTTCGAAACCATCCAGATAATAGCAGCCTTCTCTCGCTTCCAACATCGCGACACAGGTGTCATCCGCACCCAGCAAACCTGCCTCTTTGCCTGAATAAATATGGGTTGTTCCGTACTTTTCTTCTGTTTCCAATAAATGTAACACCTCTGTCAACTTCTGTTCCACTTTTGGCTCCAAAGGCAATGTAACATTGCCTTGCAATACATAATTGCGATAGAGGTAACAGGCACCATCACAGTTTTTTGCAATAATCTGATAATCCACAATTTTATTATCCACCACCTGTAAGAGTCCCTTTTCACGTAACAGATAATTGATATAGACTACCCGTTCCGTATTTTTCTGATAATGGTCTCCCAA
>JAQUYA010000011.1:0-18493 GCA_028692055.1 Lachnospiraceae bacterium
AGAGCGGAAGTTAAAGAAGAAGTAAGAGCGGAAATTAGAGAGGAAGCCATAGACAGTTGCATCCAAATATGTATGAAAGTAAATTTATCCGAGGAAGAAACACTTCAAAATATCATGGAACAGTTTCAACTTACAAAACAAAATGCGAAGGTTATGATGGGTAAATATTGGAAATAGGATATCATATACATAAAAAATATTGGAGAAACGGTTTTGCCTCAGAAGCTGCGAAGGGAGTTAAAAACTGGGTATTTGAAAATACAGATTACGAAACCATATATTCCTATATGAAGTATACCAACGTGGGCTCTTATGCAACGGCTATAGCGAATGGAATGAAAAAAGTGAAAGAGTATCCTGATGAAAAAAATGGAATATCATATGCCTATGCAATCACCCGTAGAGAATGGGAAGACGCAAGTAAGTAAAGTTCACATATTGTCACCTGTACCAAAGTTTTAATAAAAATTTTCCCAGTAGTTCATTGTATTTCTATGCGATTCATGTAAGATAATAGAAAAGAGCATTTCAAGTTTGACATATCTGACTGTTGGAATAATCAGATAGAGCTGGAGATAAGGAACAGAGGGTCGGGTGAAGAAAATGAACAAATTAAGGGAAAAAATGATTCGATTTATGCAGGGAAGATATGGCGTGGATCAGTTTTCAAGATTTTTGATGGCGATTACACTTGTATGCATGGTTTTATCGCTATTTTCAAGGAAAAATGTGTTTTATTATTTGGCAGTTGTACTTTTGATTTATGCATATTTTCGTATATTTTCCAAAAATCATACAAAGCGCTATCAGGAAAATCAAAAATATCTGCAATACGAACGTGTAGTAAAGGGAAAATGGCAGAAACAGAAGAATCAGATGGCACAAAGGAAGATCTGTCATATCTATAAATGCCCGAAATGTAAACAGAAGATACGTGTTCCGAGAGGAAAAGGAAAGATTATGATTACCTGTCCAAAATGTCATAATGAATTTCAAAAGAAAAGCTGATGACGATTGTCATTGGCTTTTTATTCGTGTATACTAAGGCAAGGTGGATTGTTTGTGCCTGCCTCCAAGAGAAAGGCATGGTTATTATGGCAGTGACATTAGCTAGGCTTTGTGAAAATGCAAACAAACTTTATGGAATGCATGTATTAGCAGGAAATTTAGGTATGCGTAATAGTGTTCCATGGGTACATACCTTAGAAGACGAAGAAGTCTGTACATTTCTACATGGTGGAGAATTGGTGTTTACAACTGGGATTGGACATCGGGATACCTCGTGGCTACTTAGCTTTACTCAAAATCTCTATGCTGCAGAAGCGAGCGGTCTGGTTGTAAATTATGGTCCTTATATCGAGAAAGTACCTGCTGAAGTAATTAACTACTGTAATGAAGTGAATTTCCCATTATTAGTCGTTCCCTGGAAAACAAGATTAGTAGATATCACAAGAGATTTTTGTAATCAGATTATTCAAAATGAAAAGATTGAAGATACAGTCGGAGAAGCCTTTCAAAAGATGATTCTAAATCCCAGTGAGAGTGAACCATATATTTCTATTTTAGAACGGCACAATTACAAAAGCTGGAACTTTATGACCGGGAAAATAAAACCAGCTATATGAAATTATTACAATTATATCTGGAACATGATGGCAGTATACAGCAGGTGGCAGAACTGAATTTTCTGCATAGAAATACAGTGAACTATCAGCTGAATAAAATAAAGAAAATCATTCAAAATGATTTAACCACGCTGAAGGAACGTTTTCAACTCATGATGGCTTTTCAGATAAAGGACCTTCTATGAGCATTGCAAAGAGTATTGCAGGAAAAAAGAAGTAAAGTGAAAGATATGGAAGTAAAAAAAGATTAAAAATGATAGAAAAGATGAAACTAATAAGAATACAAATAAAGGAAAAAACAGAAAATAAAATGATAAGTCAAAATATAGAATATAAATATATAAACAACAAAAAATCAGAAGACGCAAACGCAAATGATAAAAACTATCAAAATGAAAGAAAAAGAAGAATGAAAGAAACTGGAAGAAATAAAAGAACTGGAATAGCTGAAACTATAAAAGTAATAGTAGGAGGGATAGCAATAGCGGCTTTGTGTTTTGGATTTAGGCAAACGGTATACGCAGAAGAGGCATCGACGGAAATCCCGGCAGATAGTTACACGATTATTCAGAGCTATCAGACCACCTATGATGAAACAGAGAGCCGTGCGGCTAACATCAGGCAGGCAAGTACTTATTTAAATGGAACTATTTTGCAACCGGGTGAGGCACTTTCCTTTAGTGAGCGCGTAAAAAGAAGAAATACAGAAAACGGTTATGTAGTGGCACCTTCTTTTGCGGGAGGAAGGGTAGTGTCGAGTGTTGGCGGTGGAATATGTCAGGTATCTTCCACTTTGTATCGGGCGATTTTACAATGTGGTATTATTCCAACACAGAGATACAATCATAGTGGTTCAGTATATTATGCGGAGCTTGGATTAGATGCAGCAATTGCACAGGGTGTAAAAGATTTGAAATTTACCAACACTTTGAATTATCCAATTGGAATTATTACCAGTGCGGAAGCAGGTGTATTAACAGTAAACATTGTAAGTAATCAGGAGGCATTGCAGGGATTGACGTATTTACCGATTTCCGAACGTGTAGATGATAAAACTGCCAATGCATATCTGGCTACCTTTCAAGGAACTACACTGCTGGACACCAAATTTCTTGGAACCAGCAGATACACAACGGTATTTTAAAAAATAGAAGGCGTAAGATACGCGGATGGGAGCAGAAAAGCGGATATGAAGAATATGCAGGCATATGAGATAATTGAAAATAGAGAGATAAAGGACTTGAATTCGGAGGGAACTTTATTAAGACATAAGAAAACTGGTGCAAAAATTGTGTTATTGTCCAACGATGATAATAATAAAGTATTTTGTATTGGATTTCGGACACCACCGGAGAATAGTACGGGTGTTGCACATATTATTGAGCATACGGTACTGTGCGGTTCTAAGAACTTTCCGGCAAAAGATCCTTTTGTAGAATTGGTAAAAGGCTCTCTAAACACATTTTTAAATGCGATGACATATCCGGATAAGACGGTTTACCCGGTTGCAAGCTGCAATGATAAGGACTTTCAGAATCTGATGCATGTGTATCTGGATGCTGTATTTTATCCAAATATCTACCAGGAAAAGAAAATATTTATGCAGGAAGGCTGGCATTATGAATTGGAAAATGCCGAAGATGATTTGCATATCAATGGGGTTGTTTATAATGAAATGAAAGGTGCATTTTCATCACCGGATGATGTACTGGACAGAGAAGTATTCAGCTCCTTGTTCCCGGATACCACGTATGGCGTGGAGTCGGGGGGAGACCCGGAGGTGATTCCAGAGTTAACCTACGATGAGTTTCTGGATTTTCATAGAAGATATTACCATCCATCCAACAGCTATATTTATTTGTATGGTGATATGGATATGGAAGAAAAACTGGATTTCATAGACAAAAATTATTTAAGCCAGTACGAAGCACTTCCGATTGATTCTTCGGTTAAGAAGCAAAAGAAATTTAATAAACCGGTAGAGGTATGCAGAAAATATTCTATTACTGAGGCTGAAAGTGAGAAAGACAGCACATATCTGGCATATAATGCAGTCGTAGGTACGAGCCTGGAACAGGAGTTATACCTTGCATTTCAGATTTTGGATTATGCACTTTGCTCTGCCCCAGGTGCCCCGTTGAAACAGGCATTAATTGATAAGGGAATCGGAAAAGAAGTCTATAGTGTTTATGAAAATGGTATCTATCAGCCTTATTTCTCGATTGTTGCCAAAAGTGCCAATGCCAGTGACAGGGAAGAATTTGTTACTACGATTCAGGAGGTATTGGAAAATCAGGTACAAAATGGAATTGATAAAAAGGCATTACTTGCAGGCGAAAATTATTATGAATTTAAGTATCGGGAAGCTGATTTTGGCTCCTACCCAAAAGGACTAATGTATGGATTACAAGCATTTGACAGCTGGCTGTATGATGATGCGGCACCGTTTATGCATATTGAATCCAACGCGGTTTTTGCTACGATTAAAAAGAAAATAGATACGAATTATTTTGAAGAATTAATTCAAACCTATTTGTTAGAAAATACACATAAAGCTATCATCATGGTAGAACCGGAAAAAGGGCTGACCAGCAGGCAGGAACAGGAATTACAAGAGAAGCTGAATGCATACAAGGCAGGTTTGCAAAAAGAAGAAGTAGAACAGATTGTAGCGGATACGAAAGCATTGCTGCAATACCAGGAGGAGCCAACAAGTGAAGAAGCACTGGCAACGATTCCGGTATTAAAGAGAACAGATATAGAACCGAAGGCAGAGGATTTTATAAATCGTGTGGAAAAAGTAAACGGCATGATTTATCTGCATCATGATATCTTTACCAATGGTATCGGTTATGTACGACTGATATTTGACATGAGTCATTTAAAGAAGGAATTAGTACCATATTTGGGACTACTAAAAAGCATCTTGGGATATGTGGATACCCAAAATTATCAATATGGTGATTTGTTTAACGAAATCAATATTTGGACAGGTGGTATTTCTTCACAGATTGCTACTTATGTAGATGCCAATGATTTGGATAAATATAAGGTTACCTATGAAGTAAAAATGAATGTTTTGTTTGAAAACCTGAAAAGGGCATTCGCTCTAATCGAAGAAATCATACTATCATCTAAATTAGAAGATGAAAAACGATTACTGGAAATTATTTCAGAGCAGAAATCCAGAATGCAGGCAAGTATGTCTTCCGCAGGGCATTCGCTGGCAGCAATTAGAGCAATGTCTTATTTCTCGGAAACGGCTGCTTTTAATGAATTAATCAGTGGTATTCCTTTTTATCGTATGTTAGAGGATTTGGAAGAAAACTTTGATATGAGGAAAGAGGAAGTGATTGCACGGTTAAGAGAATTAATGAATCTTATTTTCAGACCGGAAAATGTAATGCTTGATTATACTGCTTCCGAAAAAGAAGATGATGGAAAATTATTAGGCGATTTAGTAGAGAACTTTAAGAAGAAATTGTATACAGCTCCTATCGAAAAACAATTATTACTCATACCGACAGAAAAGAAAAATGAAGGCTTTACCACCTCTGCACAGGTGCAGTATGTGTGCCGGGCAGGCAATTTTATCAAACATGGTTATAAGTACACAGGTGCATTACGTGTATTAAAAGTAATCATGGGCTATGATTATCTGTGGAATAATGTACGCGTAAAGGGTGGTGCCTATGGCTGTATGTGCAATTTTGGAAGAACCGGAGACAGTTATTTTGTGTCATACAGAGATCCTAATTTAGAGAAAACGATTCATACGTATGAGGAAGCCGCAGATTATCTGAAAACCTTTACGGCAGATGAAAAAGCCATGACAAAATTCATTATTGGTACGATAAGTGATATGGATACCCCGATGAATCCATCTGCAAAAGGAAGCCGTTCCTTAAGTGCCTATTTGTCAAATCTGGATTTCAGAGAAGTGCAGAAGGAAAGAAATGAAGTGTTACAGGCTACGGACATGGATATGCGAAAGCTTTCTGATTATATCAAGGCATTTATGAATGATGATTGTATTTGTGTAGTGGGAAATGAAGAAAAGATTAAGGCAGGCAGCCAACTTTTTGGTGAAATAGAAAGTTTATTTCATTAAGAGCTAAAAAAGGGGGAAAAGAGTATGGAACGAAGATGGTTAATTAGCTGGAGTGTAATTGCACTGTCGATGCTGCTTTTAACAGGCTGTTCCGGTAGTTCGGATACCGGTTCTGCCAATTCCATGAGGTCTAATAAAGCAACGTCCATGGAATATGCGGCAACCGATGAAATCTATGAAACCGGGGAAGAATCGGCGGCAGACAATGCAGCTGTAGAAAATACAGATATTGAAACAGAGGTTGTAAATAGCGAACGCAAGCTTATTAAAAATGTCAGTTTGAATGTGGAAACTGAAGATTTTGATACTTTACTGTCAAATGTGCAGAATAAAATCACATCATTAGGGGGATATGTAGCGAATTTAAATAGTGGTGAGAGTGGAGGCTATGAAGATTCTGCCTATCGCTATGCAACGATTTCTGCCAAAGTTCCCGCAGAGAAGGTGGATGGTTTTGTATCGGAGGTGTCCACTATTTCCAATGTGACGAGCAAAAATGAAAGCGTGGAAGATGTGACGCTTCAATATGTGGATTTGGAAAGTCATAAGAAAATGCTTCTGGCAGAGCAGGACAGCTTACTAAAGCTGCTGGAAAGTGCAGAAAGTATAGAAGATATCATTACGATAGAGGGCAGATTATCAGAAGTACGGTATCAATTGGAAAGCATGGAGGCACAATTACGCACATTTGATAATCAGGTGTCCTATAGTGAAGTTACTATTTACATAACAGAAGTATCCAAGCTGACTCCGATGGAAGAAGAAACAGCATGGGAGAGAATTTCGACCGGATTTATGGATAATGTATTCAGGGTCGGAAAGTGGATCAAGAATTTTCTGATTGAGTTTGTGATTTCTTTACCAATCTTATTTGTAATAGCGGTAATCGGTGTTATAATATTTCTTTTTGCTCGCGTTATTGATAAAAAGAGTAAGGCCCGTTATACAGAGATGATGGAAAAAAGGAGATTAGAACATGGAAAAAAGGTTCCACAGGGAACACAGAATTTGAGCATCGAGAATAAGAACCCGGATGAAAAAGCGATTCCAGACCAACCGATGTCCTATAGCGAATATTCTGCGTTCCGGGATAAAGACAAATAAAAACAAATAACAAATTGCATCAGACCTAAGAGAAAGGTACACTACATGAAAGAAAATTTCAAGTCAGGATTTGTAACATTGATAGGAAGACCAAACGTTGGCAAATCTACATTAATGAACTGCATTATCGGTCAAAAAATTGCCATTACATCCAATAAACCACAGACAACCAGAAATAAAATACAAACGGTATATACCTGTGAAGAGGGACAGATTGTATTTCTGGATACACCTGGTATCCACAAGGCAAAGAACCGTCTGGGTGATTATATGGTAAGTACGGCAGAACGTACTATGAATGAAGTCGATGTGATTCTGTGGCTGGTAGAGCCAAGTACCTTTATTGGTGCGGGGGAAAAACATATTATAGAGCAGCTGAAAAAGGTAAAAACACCTGTAATCCTTGTGATTAATAAAATAGATATGGTAAAAAGAGAAGAGCTTCTTATTTATATCGATAAATACCGGAAAGAATATGAGTTCGCGGAGATTGTGCCGGTTTCCGCATTGAAAGCTGAGAATACAAAGGAATTAGTGGACTGCATTATGAAATATTTGCCATACGGTCCTGCCTTTTATGATGAAGATACCATTACAGACCAGCCGGAACGCCAGATCGTAGCAGAACTTATTCGTGAAAAAGCACTTCGTTCTCTCGATGAAGAAATACCACATGGCATTGCCGTAACGATTGAAAGCATGAAGTACCGCAAACAAATTGTAGATATTGAAGCCACGATTATATGTGAAAGAGATTCCCATAAGGGCATAATCATTGGAAAAGGTGGTGCTATGCTGAAAAAGATTGGAACGCAGGCACGCAAAGAAATCGAGGATATGCTTGAAACCAAAGTGAATCTGCAATTGTGGGTAAAGGTAAAAAAAGATTGGCGGGACAGTGATTTCCTTCTGAAAAATTTTGGCTATAATAAGAATGAATCAGAGTAGATTTGAGAATAGTTTTCTTTAAATCGCGCACCCTATAAGTATACTAGTGATAGGGGGCAGATGATGAAAATGATAAGCTACTGGGATGATTTCTGTAAAACAGGAAGTATTGAAGATTATCTAAGATGTAAAGTGATTGCAAAGGATACAGTTACAAGAGATACATTCACAAAAGACGAAAACAGAGCAGGACAGGAGAACACAGGCACATCAACTGTGACAGGAGACAGCTCTTATGCAGGATTTCTTAACTATAACGGGAATAGTAATGAAAGTAGTACCTATCGGGGAGTATGATAGAAGAATTGTGATTTTAACCAAAGAAAGAGGAAAGATTTCTGCTTTTGCGAAGGGTGCCAGACGCCCGAGCAGTACACTAGTAGCAGCAACCAATCCTTTTTCTTTTGGTGAATTTAAATTGTATGTAGGAAAGACCTCTTATAATGTTTTGGAGGCTAATATTTCAAACTATTTTGAAGCACTTCGGACAGATTTTGAAGGCGCTTATTATGGAATGTATTTTCTGGAAATTGCAGATTACTATGCGAGAGAAAATAATGATGAGAGAGAACTCCTGAAATTGGTATATCAATCGCTGCGTGCAATTGTATTACCGAGCATTCCCAATGAACTGATTCGTTACATATATGAAATCAAAGCAATTGCAGTAAATGGTGAATTTCCAGGCATACCTGTAGATAAGCATTATTTGGAATCCACAGAATATACCATTCAATACATCGCGAATACGAATATTGAACATTTGTATAATTTTACAGTTACACAAGAAGTATTGGAAGAACTGCATCATATAGCAAACCTTTATCGCAGAAAATTATGGGATAAGAATTTCAAAAGTCTTGAAATAATAGAGCAAGTCCGCTATAATAATAGGCACGTGTGAATTACGGCTTGAGAAAGGCATGGGATTTATTGGAAGAATGAAAAAAATAGGCATAATGGTAGCAGGCATCCTGTTGTGTACCTTACTTTTTGGATGCAGTCAGAAAAGTACTGACGAAGTAACAACTATTACAATTGATAAAAGTGGCAGGATTTTAAACACAATTGTAGAAGATTTTGAAAAAGAGTATTATGCCGAAGATGAATTGAAAAGCATGATTGAGAGTGATCTTTCAGCCTATCATAAAAAATATCAGAATACGCAGGAGAATTTGATAAAATTAGAGAGCGTAAATACATCTGAACAAGTTGCAACTGTAAAGTTAATCTATCCGGATGCGGAAAGCTATGCCCAATTCAATGATGTATCGTTCTTTTCCGGAACAGTGTCAGAGGCGTATCAAAAGGGGTATTCCTTTGAAGGTGTCACCTTAAACAGTGTGAAAAATGATGGAACGACATTGGATAAACATGCGATTTTATCAGAGGGAAGCTTACATGTGGTTATTACCGATGAAGCATTAAAGGTAAGGACATATAATGATATTTTATATACGAGTAGTAATGTCACTAGTATAAATAAAAAGGAAGCAACGATAGAAGCAGATACAGAATCCGATAATTCGTTGGCATATCTTCTTTTTAAATAGAAAATTTTACGACTGCAAAAGAGTCAGGGAGGCTAGAGTATGGAAAAATCAATGGAGAAAGTAGTAGCATTGGCTAAGAACAGAGGATTTGTATATCCGGGTTCTGATATCTACGGAGGTCTTGCGAATACCTGGGACTATGGTAATCTTGGTGTTGAATTAAAAAATAATGTAAAAAGAGCATGGTGGCAGAAATTCATCATGGAAAATCAATATAATGTAGGGGTTGATTGTGCGATTCTTATGAATCCGCAAACATGGGTAGCTTCCGGACATTTAGGTGGTTTCTCAGACCCATTAATGGATTGTAAAGAATGCCATGAACGTTTCCGTGCAGATAAAATTATTGAAGATTTCTGCGCAGAAAAAGGGATTGCAATAGAGGAATCCGTAGATGCATGGTCACAGGAAAAGATGAAGGCATTTATTGATGAGCATAATATTCCATGTCCAAGCTGTGGGAAACATAACTTTACCGACATTCGTCAGTTTAACCTCATGTTTAAAACATTTCAGGGTGTAACAGAGGATGCTAAAAATACGGTTTATCTCAGACCGGAAACAGCACAGGGCATTTTTGTAAACTTTAAAAATGTACAAAGAACCTCCAGAAAAAAAATCCCATTTGGTATCGGTCAGATTGGTAAATCATTCCGTAATGAGATTACACCTGGTAACTTCACTTTCCGAACCAGAGAATTTGAACAAATGGAACTGGAATTTTTCTGTGAGCCGGATACAGACCTGGAATGGTTTGCTTACTGGAAAGAGTTCTGTATTAACTGGTTACAGACACTTGGAATCAAAGAGGACGAAATGAGAGTACGAGACCATGAAGCTGAAGAACTGTCCTTCTACTCAAAAGCTACGTCCGATATTGAATTTTTATTCCCATTTGGCTGGGGTGAATTATGGGGAATTGCAGACAGAACGGATTATGATTTGACCCAGCACCAAAATGTATCCGGACAGGATTTGACTTATTTTGATGATGAAAAGAAGGAAAAATACATTCCTTATGTTGTTGAGCCGTCACTTGGCGCAGACCGCGTTGTTCTTGCATTCCTTTGTGCAGCTTATGATGAAGAAGAAATCAACGAAGGCGATGTGCGTACTGTTCTTCACTTCCATCCTGCACTTGCACCTGTTAAGATTGGTGTGCTTCCTTTGTCCAAGAAATTAGGCGAAGGCGCAGAAAAGGTGTTTGCAGAGCTTTCTAAGAAATATAACTGTGAATATGATGACAGAGGAAATATTGGTAAACGTTACAGAAGACAGGACGAAATAGGAACACCTTTCTGTATTACGTATGATTTTGACTCAGAGGAAGATGAAGCAGTTACAGTTCGTTTCCGTGATTCTATGGAACAGGAAAGAATTAAAATTGCAGATTTGGATACTTATTTTGCAGACAAATTTACATTTTAATACAGTATACAAATATTGCTGCAAGAGTTTACATTGTTGAATTATTATGAGCATTGAAAGCAGGTAAAATAAGGCATAGAAACAGTTGGTTTCTACGCCTTATTTTAGCATACTATTACAAGCTGGGGGTTAAGGGTGACAGGAGAAGAAATACGCTGTAAATTAACAGAACTTGCAGACAAAGACTATCAGAAATTTTCCTCGGGTCTATTACCGGAAACGAAGGGAATTCTTGGGGTACGTTTGCCAGTATTGCGAAAAATTGCAAAACAGATTGCGAAAGAAGACTGGCGTGTTTACATAGCGGATAACAAACCAGCATTTTTTGAAGAAATTATGATACAGGGTATGGTAATCGGGTATGCAGAGGATTTGCTTTTGGAAGAACGTTTTTGCTATATTCGTGATTTTCTACCATTGATTAATAATTGGTCTACCTGTGACAGCTTTTGCAATGGACTGAAATTTGCGAAAGAAAATCAGACACAAACCTGGGATTTTCTCATGGAACATCTGCATAGTAAGGATACGTATGCAGTTCGTTTTGCGGTGGTTATGCTTTTGTTTTATTTTATAAATGATACTTATATTGAACGTGTAATTAAGGAGCTGGACCATGTAATAAGTGAAGAATATTATGCGCAAATGGCAGTTGCATGGGCACTATCGATGTGTTTTGTACAATATCCGGACAGAATGCTGTTATATTTGCAAAAGGAACAGCATTTGGACAGTTGGACATATCAGAAAACGCTTCAAAAGATTTGTGAGTCCCATCAGGTCAATGATGCAGAAAAGCAGATTTGCAGAGAAATGAAAAGAACTCAAAAAAAGAGGCTTACTTTATAAAAAATTTATGATAAAGTAATAGATATCACATTGATTATGAGGGAAAAGAGAGATAATATAGTTTTATATTTAGTGTATGAAAAAGGGTACAATAAATAATTCTATAAAATGAAATTTATGGATTTGGAAAGGTGTGGTTACTAATATGAAATATCAGGTAGTTTATATAAGTAATACCGGAAATACAGAGAAGATAGCAAAGAAGGTATTTGAAGTTTTACCAGGGCAGGATAAAGACATTGTGAGATTTGAACCAGGAGTAAGGATAGCAGATGCAGATATTTATTTTATAGGCTTTTGGATAAAGCGTGGAACCTGCAGTATGGATTTACTTGATTTTATTTCAGAACTTCACGATAAGAAAATTGTGCTTTTTGGTACCTGTGGCATGGGGACACACAAAGAATATTATAAAGAATTAGAGGATGAAATAACTGCCTGGATAGCAGATGACAGTGAATGTCTGGGTACTTTTATATGTCAGGGAAAAATGCCTATGGAAGTAAGGAATAAATATGAAAATATGCTGGGTAGCGGAAATGACGACAAGGTAGAAAAGATGCTGCAGTATTTTGACAGTGCATTAACCCATCCGGATAAGCAGGATTTGGAAAATGTGGCTGCATTTATTAAAAAAATCATATAATTGGAGGAAAAGCGGGGATGTACAGAGTTGGTATTGATTTAGGAGGTACAAATATCAAAGCGGGAATTGTGAATGAAAAATACGAAATTATCATTCAGGATTCCATACCCACGAAGGTGGAAAGACCATATCAGGAAATTATAAAGGATATGGCAGAGCTGGTTCAAAGCTTGGTGCGTAATGCAAAAATAAGAGAGGATGATATCGAGGGCATTGGAATAGGAAGTCCGGGAACGGTAGATGCGGAAACAGGCGTTGTTGTATATTCGAATAACTTTGACTGGGAAAATATCCCACTTGTAAAAGAACTGCATAAGTATATTAATTTTCCAATTGCGGTTTCCAATGATGCAAATTGTGCAGCCTTGGGCGAAGTAAAAGCAGGAGCAGCCAAAGATGCTGCTAATGTTGTATTATTAACACTTGGAACCGGGGTTGGCGGAGGTGTTGTAGTCAATGGTAAAATCTTTGAAGGCGGACATGCCGGAGGAGCAGAACTTGGACATACCATGCTGGTACGCGGCGGTGAGTTATGCACCTGTGGAAGAAAAGGCTGTCTGGAAGCATATGCATCTGCAACGGCACTCATCAGACAGACAAAAGAAGCGGCAAAGAACAATCCCGATTCTAAGATTTTAGAGTTTTGCAACCATGACGAAAACCAGATTAATGGAAAAACAGTTTTTGATGCAGCTCTGGAAAATGACGAAACAGCGAAGAAGGTAGTGCAGGATTATATTGAATATCTGGGTGATGGTATTGTGGATTTCGTTAATATTTTTCGTCCGGATAAAGTTCTTCTGAGTGGCGGCGTATGTAATCAGGGAACAGTTTTAACTAATCCTTTAAATGTCTATGTTCAAAAGTACTGCTTTGCAGGAAGCAAAGGAGTCATTCCAACGGTAACCTGTGCAACACTTGGAAACAGTGCCGGTATCATCGGAGCGTCAGCGCTGACAGAAGCGTGAAATAATTTGACAGAAACCGCATTTCATTCTATAATATGAAATGCGGTTTTTTGCGTGAAAACGGCATAAAAAGAAGTTTAAAATAGAAAGAAAAATGAAAATAGATAAAGTTGGAGGAAGTAACGTGAAAGCATACGGTGTAAACGAATTACGAAAAATGTTTTTGGAATATTTTGAAAGTAAAGGTCATTTGGCAATGAAAAGTTTTTCTTTAGTGCCACATAACGACAATAGTTTATTGCTTATCAATTCGGGTATGGCACCATTGAAACCTTATTTTACAAGACAGGAGATTCCACCTAGAAAGAGGGTTACTACCTGCCAAAAATGTATTCGTACAGGTGACATTGAAAATGTTGGTAAGACAGCTCGTCATGGCACATTTTTTGAAATGCTCGGTAATTTTTCCTTTGGCGATTATTTTAAACATGAAGCAATTGCCTGGACCTGGGAGTTCCTGACAGAGGTAGTTGGATTGGATGCAGACAGATTATATCCTTCCATTTATGAAAACGATGAGGAGGCATTCGAAATCTGGAGTAAAGAAATCGGAATTGCATCAGAGAGAATCTTTCGGTTTGGCAAAGAAGATAATTTCTGGGAACATGGTTCCGGTCCTTGTGGTCCTTGCTCGGAAGTCTATTACGATCGCGGAGAGAAATATGGCTGTGGAGAGCCTGGATGTACGGTAGGTTGTGAATGTGATCGTTACATGGAAGTATGGAACAATGTATTTACGCAGTTTAACAGTGATGGCAAGGGAAATTATACCGAACTGGAGCAAAAGAATATTGATACTGGTATGGGACTTGAAAGACTTGCTGCAGTTGTACAGGATGTGGATTCCATCTTTGACGTGGATACCGTTCGTGCGCTTCGCGATAAAGTATGCGAGATTGCCGGAGTTACTTATAAAGAAAAAGATGATGTGGATGTTTCCATCCGTTTAATTACAGACCATATACGTTCTGCGACATTTATGATTTCGGATGGAATTATGCCAACAAATGAGGGACGTGGCTATGTTCTTCGTAGAATTATCCGCCGTGCGGCTCGCCATGGCAGATTACTGGGGGTAAAGGGAACCTTCCTTGCACAGCTTGGAAGTACGGTAATTGCAGGCTCTAAGGACGGATACCCAGAATTAGACGAGAAGAAAGATTTTATTTTAAATGTATTAACACAGGAAGAAAATAAATTTAATAAAACCATTGATCAGGGATTAAGTATTCTGTCCGATATGGAAGAAACAGTTACCAGAGAAGGAAAAAAAGAACTTGCTGGAGCAGATGCTTTTAAATTATATGATACGTATGGATTTCCAATTGATTTGACAAAAGAAATCCTGGAGGAAAAGGGATTATCTGTGGATGAAGAAGGCTTTAAAGCAGCCATGGAAGACCAGAAGGTTAAAGCACGTACGGCTCGTAAAACTACGAATTACATGGGTGCTGATGTTACTGTATACGAATCTATAGATCCAAGCATTACATCCCAATTCGTAGGCTATGATTCTTTGACACATAATTCCAAAATAACTGTGCTGACGACAGAAACGGAATTGGTAGAAGCACTTACTGAGGGACAGGTAGGAACTATTATTGTAGGGGAAACACCTTTCTATGCAACCATGGGTGGGCAGACTGCAGATAAGGGTGTAATTACGACTGCAGAGGGCACATTCCGAGTAGATGATACAGTTAAGCTGCTAGGCGGTAAGATTGGGCATATCGGAACAGTTACTAAGGGCATGTTAAAGGTTGGCGATATCGCTGCATTAGCAGTAGATACTTCCCTTCGAGAAGCAATTGGCAAGAATCATAGTGCAACGCATCTATTACAAAAAGCATTAAGAACAGTTCTTGGCACACATGTAGAGCAGGCGGGTTCTTATGTAGATGGTGACAGATTACGCTTTGACTTTAGTCATTTTTCAGCGATGACAGCAGAGGAATTACAAAAGGTTGAAAAAATAGTAAATGAAAAGATTGCAGAGGCAATTCCGGTTCATACGGATGTTATGACTATTGAGGAAGCCAAGAAAACGGGTGCGATGGCACTATTTGGTGAGAAATATGGCGAATCTGTCCGCGTTGTTAAAATGGGTGATTTCTCCACTGAATTATGTGGGGGTACACATGTTACAAATACAGGTGTGATTACTGCATTTAAAATTCTTTCCGAAAGTGGTGTCGCAGCAGGTGTTCGTAGAATTGAAGCATTAACGGGAGATGGTGTATTTGCTTATTACAAAGAATTAGAAGATACGATTGAAAAAGCTGCAAAAGCAGTAAAGGCTACACCGGCGAACTTACTTGAAAAAATAGAACATTTAAATGCAGAATTAAAGGCATTGCAGAGTGAAAATGAATCTTTAAAGAGCAAGGCTGCCAAAGAAGCTCTTGGAGATGTTATGGATAAAGCAGTGGAAATAAAAGGTGTTAAATTACTGGCAACAGAAGTAGATGGTGTTGATATGAATGGTCTGCGTGATTTAGGAGATCAGTTAAAAGGAAAATTAGGTGAAGGTGTAGTTGTATTAGTATCCAATACAGATGGAAAAGTGAACCTGATTGCAATGGCAACCGATGGTGCAATGGCACAGGGAGCACATGCTGGTAATCTGATTAAAGGAGTTGCAGCACTCGTTGGCGGCGGCGGCGGCGGACGTCCAAACATGGCTCAGGCAGGTGGTAAGAATCCAGACGGAATTAATGCTGCAATTGCAGAAGTCAGCAAAGTATTGGAAGGACAGATAAAATAATTTTTTAAATTCAAAAAATTCTATTGACGAATGCCCTGATTATGTATATAATATTATTTGTGCAATCAAGGGTCGTTGTTTCAAATATGTTTCAACGCACACTTTGTAAAATACTCGAACAGTCGTATGGTGCACAATATAGGGCTGGAGAGAGGTAGGTGTGATATTATGTCAAATGTAATCGTTAAAGAAAACGAAACTTTGGATAGTGCGTTACGTCGTTTTAAGAGAAGCTGCGCTAAAGCTGGAATTCAACAAGAAATCCGCAAAAGAGAGCATTACGAAAAACCAAGCGTAAGACGTAAGAAAAAATCTGAAGCAGCTAGAAAACGTAAATATAACTAAAAAGGATAAGTCCTTGGCCGAATGACCGAGGACTTTCTGTTTTTTAAGAATTACTTAATTTATTGTTACAGAATTATTACTTTACATAAGATTGCTTGATTTTTAAAAAAAAGTATGCATATAATAAAATAACAGTTGATTTTATTAAAAAGAGGGGATTTATTATGTGGACGAGAGAGCTGTTGCATACCGATGTTTATCATTTGTTTGCATTCTTTGTTATTTATAGTATATTAGGGTGGTTTGTAGAATCTATCTATATGTCATTTTGCAATAAGAAGCTTACGAATCGTGGATTCACAACGAGTCCGTTTTGCCCAATTTATGGATTCGGTGGATTAGGCTGCTATATTTTTCTTACGCCTTTAAGTGAAAATATTATTCAGCTATACATAGCAGGTGCAGTATGTGCCACAATTTTTGAATACATGGTAGCGAAATTAATGCTTCGTTTATTTGGAGAAGTATGGTGGGATTATAATGACAAACCATTTAATTATCAAGGAATTGTTTGTCTGGAGAGTACCATTGCGTGGGGATTTTATGCAATTGGTATTGTGAAATTTTTAAATAGCTTTATTATGATGCAGGTAGACAAGTATCCGATGGAAATGGGCATCCGCGTTGGACGTGGTATTCTGGCAATTGTACTGATTGATTTTATGTATCACCTAATGGTAGCACTAGGAATTAATATGAAACAATACCGTGAACGTATCGTTGATAAATATCAGGCGTTTAAGGCACGCTGGTATTAGAGGTTGTGGAAGCATTCCACAACCTTTTTCTAACTTCCTGGCATATTTTTGATTATTTTAAATAGGTTAGTAATAGAAGATATTCTAGGAGTATGCCATGATGAGAAAAAAATGGAAATGCTTACTAATGGTATTGTTACTATGTGTGTTAATCGGAGAAAATTGTTTTGCAAACCCATATGCATATGCAAAAACGAATGATAGAGAAATAATACAAACGGCACCGAATGAGAGTGTTACGATTAATTCACCATCAGCAATTTTGCTGGAGGCTTCTACGGGAAAGGTTATTTATGAAAAAAATGCGGAAGAAAAGAGAAGTCCAGCGAGTATTACAAAGATAATGACGCTTCTACTAACCTTTGAGGCTTTGGAAAACGGGAAGATAAAGCTGGAAGACCAGGTCATTACAAGTGCGCATGCAAAGTCGATGGGTGGCTCACAGGTCTTTCTGGAGGAAGGCGAAGTACAAACTGTAGATACCTTATTAAAATGTATCGTTGTTGCCAGCGGAAATGATGCAAGTGTGGCAATGGCAGAGTACATAGCAGGGAGTGAAGAAGAATTTGTAAACAGAATGAATCAGCGTGCGGCAGAATTAGGCATGGAAAATACGCATTTTGAAGATTGCTGCGGATTGACAGACTCCACTAATCACTATACGACAGCAAAGGATATTGCAATTATGTCACGGGAACTGATTGTGAAGCATCCCAAAATATATGATTATACAAAAATCTGGATGGAAGACATTACACATACAACAGCAAAGGGAACGACTCCCTTTACACTATCGAGTACCAATAAGCTGCTGAAGCAATACGAGTGGGCAACAGGGTTGAAAACAGGTTCTACCAGCATTGCCAAATATTGCTTGTCTGCAACGGCAAGACGGGATTCTATTGACTTAATTGCAGTAGTAATGGCAGCACCAGATTATAAAGTACGGTTTCAGGATGCCATTACGTTATTGAATTTTGGATTTAGTGTAAGTAAGCTTTATGAGGATAAGAATAAGGAGGCAATCTGTCCAATACCGGTTCGGGGAGCAATTAAGGATATAGTACAGGTAGATTATCAGGGAGTTTTTCATTATTTAGATGTAGAAGGAAATGATTTGAATCAGGTAGAAAAAAAGCTGGAATTGATAGACTTAGCTGAGGCACCAATTAAAGAGGGAGATATTGCAGGGGAAGCGGTATATTATCTGAATGGAATAAAAATCGGAAGTATACCGATATTGTATATGGAAAGCATTGAGAAGGCATATTATAAAGATTATGTGCAAAAAGTTTTTCAGATGCTCTTATTTTAAGAATATGTTATACTAGTGTGAGAAGAATATCTAAGGCAGCAAAACGCAGTCAAGGATATTCTTCTCACACTTTGATTGT